>JABGQJ010000134.1 GCA_018648945.1 Victivallales bacterium | reverse complement strand
CTTCGTGACTGGCTCGGACGAGGTGACCCGCGCAACCGCAGAACGATTCGCGGCGCAGGGCGTGGCCTTTGTGGGAATCAACTCGAACAGCGTCAACACCCACCCCAACGACGGCTTCGAGCACATGGTCGCCCGCATGGCAGAGCAGCAGTTCCCGTGGGCCTATCTGCACGATGCCTCCCAGGATGTGGCTCGGGCCTATGGGGGCCTGCGCACGCCCCACTTCTTCGTGTTCGGCCAAGACCGGAAGCTCGTCTACACCGGCCGCGGGGTCGATAGCCCCCGCGACACCTCACAGATGAAGGTGAATGACCTGGAGAACGCCCTGGAGGACCACCTGGCCGGACGCCCCGTCCGAGTCCCCAAGACCAATCCCATCGGCTGCAATGTGAAATGGGACGGCATGGACGCCCACTGGATGCCGCCAGAGGCCTGCGACTTGGTGTGAGTTGCAGGGTCTCCGAACTGACGGACCCTCGCGCGAAGCTACTCCCCGGTCTCCAGCACCAGGAGCCAATCCTCCATGGTCGGTTTGGGAGGCGGTGTCCAGGAACCGGCCTCATTCGGGACCACCTCGCCCAGCTCGACCTCTTGCCGACCGCGTGCGAAGTAGGAGCGGACCTCCTCCCCGGTGCGCGGGTTCACATAGTAGGCTCGGTACCGAGCGCCCGGCTCGATGGCGAGGCCGAGCAATGCTCCCGACCAGTCGGCGCGTAGTCCGGCGATCTCTGCCGGGAAGCAGTTGGGGGGGCTGTAGGCCATGATCAACTTGCCGGGAATGCGGGCGACGAAGCTGAAGGGGTGCCCGAGTCGCGCCGTCGTCTCCGCGCAAGGCGCCAACTGCGACCAGGGATAGCGGCGGAGGATCGTCGCGCCAACGCCAACCTGCCCCGATCCGGGATAGTGCATCACATCCTGCCAGAAGCCGTCGCCCCAACTGCTGGTGGTGCCGGTGAATGGCTCGTCCCGGGAACTCATGGCCCAAATGCCCTGGGCACCATAGGTGAAGCCACAGGCACCGAGGGTGACGCTTGCCCAGAACAGGAAGCGCTGCACTTCGGCACTGCTGCCGCCCATGATACCCTCGTAACAGGCCTCCGAGATGAAGGTCGGCATGGTCGGCGTCTTGGCCAGGGATTGGCTCAGGAGATCGACGGACCCCCGCAGGGAGCCGTAGCCGCTATGGCCAGTCTGCAGCATGTTCAGGTCTAGCGCCGATTCGTCCTCCAACATCGCGCGCGAGTCGGGGCGCGACGGATGGGTGGTGATTGGGTTGCCGAAGGGATCGATCGCCTTGAGATACCCGGCGACCTCCGTCCAACCCTCCCGCTGGAGGCGGTGATGGCGCTCGACCTCGTCTTTGGCAGCCTGGGTCTGTTGCACCCATTTCAGCGAGTAGGTGACCATATCCGTCTCGCCGGCCACGCACCAGGCGACCGGGTAGGCCCCGTAGCGTGCCACCAGGTAGCGCCAGTGCCGTTTGCAGCGCTCCACGCCCATGAAGGGGAGGTAGTATCCCCACATGCTGAGGATGCAGGGGACCAGCCCCTGCTCCACCATGTACGCCAGGCGCAGGTCCGCCAGATCGTAGAATTCGGGATTGATGCGGGCAAAGTCCTTCTCCCACGGCCAGCCGGCTTCGTTGGTTTGCTGCGGGTCCCAGGTCGCCACTGTGGCACAGAAGTCGGGCAGGGGGCCGGCCACGATCTGGACGGCGCTGAACCCCTTGCGCACGCGGTCCTCGACCAAGCGCCGGAAGCCATCCGGCCAGTCGAGGCGTTTGCACAGTCCCATCCACCAGGTATCCGCCAGCCACAGGAAGGGCGTCCCGTCGGCGTGTTCAAGGGTCCGCTTCGAGGGTGCCACGCGCAGGCGTCCGTGCCGGTAAAGATCGCAACCACCGTCGTAGGGTTGTACAACCAGCTTGCCGCTGCGGCCATGGAGCCCGGGATCGACCGCATTCGTGCACTCGCTACGCCAGGTATAGTCCCCGGCCATGGGCGCGGCGAAGCGGCAGCGGAAGACATTGTCCCCCGCCCAGAAGGCTGGCACGCGCCAGGAGTCGCCCCCTGCGTGGGTGAAGACCACGTCCACGTCGATATCGTTGAAGATATCGCTGTAGACTAACTCGGCCACCAAGGCGATCTCGGTCGGTTTGCCCGTGAATCCGCTTTGCATCGGGGTCTCCGTGTTTGCTGCCGCTCCCCCCGCCGTTCGGCCACGGGAAGGGGCGCCCTTGTCGGTCGAATCAGTCCTCGGCAGGCAGGCGGAGAGCCTTGCGCACGACGGGAGCGAGGAGCTGGGCAACCAGCGCGTGGCCTTCGTCGTTGGGGTGCATGCCGTCGAGGAAAAGGGCATCCGCCGACTGGCCGGGCTTGGCGTCGTACTGCTCATGGGCGGCGAGGATGTCCACCAAGGGGAGCTTCTCCTTGGCAGCCAGGCGGCGAACAATGTCGGCGTAGGGGCGTAGAGTGACGCAGAAGCCGTCGGGCTGGTCGGGCTGATAGGGTGGCTTGCCGTACATGGCGCGCAGTTTGTCCGTCCAGCGGAACATACCCGCAGTCATCAGGATGACCTGGCAGTTGCGCTGCCGCAGTTCGGCGATGAAGTGGCGGAGATTCTCCTCGTAGCGTTCGGGGCTGACGCGGGGTTTGGTGGCGTTCTTCCAGACGTCGATGGCAGAGTCGTTGGCCCCGAGTTGGATGATGACCAGGTTCGGGTGATGGGCCAGGACGTCGCGCTCGAAACGGGCGCGAGCCCGCTCGGTCGTGTCGCCGGGCACGCCGGCATTGACCATGCGGACCTGAGGAAAGAGCGTTGCCAGCCGCTGTTCGTAGACCTGCTTGATCCCATTGCGGCGGGCGGTGGTGGAGCTGCCGAGGGCGACCACCGTCGGTCGGCCGTCGGCAACGGGTTCCTTCGCTTCGCCGTGTGTAGTCAGTGCCATCCCTGCCATGATCCACCCCGTAACCCAAGCTCGCATGTTTGCACCTCGTGACACGATGTGTTCTGCCTTCCCATAGTTTGCTCGCTTTGCCCCTCAGTGCAAGTCTTCGCAGTCGGGCAAAGCGAGCGTTGCTTTCCGAGGGCTGTGGCGCTATCCTACGAGCGCGTCCCCCGGTATGATCAGAGAGTATCTATGCCCTCCCTCTGGCGGGCCTCAGATGGGTCAGAAATTCGGTGCCTGCCACCCCAGCACAACCTATTCACGCCGCCATCCGCGGCCGCCACCTGGATGATCTGCGGGCCCTCTTGCGGGGCTTTCCCATCGTGGTCGACAACGAGCATCCCGACGTGGTGATTAGCCACGGCGGCGACGGCTCGTTGCTCGGGGCGGAGCGCGACTACCCGGGCGTCCCCAAGTGTCCGTTGCGGGATCGGCGCATGAACCCGAAATGCCCCGAACACCCCAACGAGCGCGTGCTTGAGCTGCTCACCAGAGGCGAGCTTCGCGAGGACCGGATCGGCAAACTGGTGGCCAGAACGGGCGATGGGCGCGAATTGGTGGGGCTGAACGATCTGTTCATCAGCAAGAGCATCGTGTCCAGCGCCGTGCGCTACCGCCTGTGGCTGGACGACGAGTTGTACAAGGGGCAGATTGTCGGCGACGGTCTGGTCGTGGCCACGCCCTTCGGGAGTACCGGGTACTTCCGGAACATCACCCACAGCCTGTTCCGGGTGGGGATTGGCTTGGCCTTCAACAACTGCTCGGACCCGGTCGACCACATCATCGTCCGCAACGACACGGTCATCCGGGCGGAGGTCATTCGCGGGCCTGCAGTGTTGGTGGCGGACAATGATCCAGCCAGGCTGGATCTGGACGAGGGAGACGTGGTGACGTTCTCCCAGTGCGAACAACAGACCGTGATTCTGGGGCTGGACATCTTCCGATGTCGCGAGTGCTACGGTCTGCGGGAGAATGGTGTCTGACCCAGCTGGCGTGCCAGTTGGAAAACAGGAGACTGTGGATGACCTTCGGGACTGCGCTTTGGGTGATTGTGTTCGCTTATCTGGCGGGGAGCATTCCGTGGGGCCTGCTGATCGGCAAATTCAACGGCCTGGACATCCGCCGTCACGGCAGCGGCAATATCGGCGCGACGAACGTGCGCCGGATTCTGGGACGTGACTGGGGCTACTCTTGCTTTGCCCTGGACTTCCTCAAGGGGCTGGTTCCGGTTCTCCTGTGCGGCCAGTGGGTCGAGGGGGGAAGCGCGACCGTTGAGCTTGCCCAGTTGCTGGCGGCCGCGGCCGCCGTTTGCGGGCATGTGTTCTGTTGTTGGATCAAGTTCCGTGGTGGCAAGGGGGTCGCGACCACGATCGGGGCTCTGTTTGCGGTGGCGTTCTGGCCGGTGATCGTCTGCCTGCTGGCATGGGTCGGCATGTTCTATCTCTCCCGGTACGTGTCGGTCGCCAGCCTTTCGGCGGCTGTGGCGCTGCCGATCGCACACATCATTCAGAAGGGGACCTTTGGCCCGACCCTTATCCTGCTGCTGGCGCTGGCTGCCCTGATCATTGTTCGCCACCGCGCCAATATTCGTCGCCTCATGGAAGGCACCGAACACCGCTTTGGGCACAAGGGGGATAGCTGATGGGCAGAATCGCGGTTCTGAGCGATGGGGGCTGGGGCACGGCCCTGGCTCTGGTGCTCCATGGAAACGGTCACGACGTGCGTCTCTGGGGCCCCTTTCCCGAGTACATCCAGGAGATGCGCGAGAGCCGGGAGAATACCCGGTACCTGCCTGGGAAGCCGCTGCCCGAGTCCTTTGTGCTGGAGGAGGATCTTCGTCGCGCCGTGGCCGATACCGAGCAGATCGTGCTCGCCGCCCCGTCTCAGTACCTGCGTGGCTTGCTGGAGAAACTGGCCCGCGTCGGCCTGCCCGATGGCACGATCCTGGTCAATGTGGCCAAGGGCATCGAGGTCGGCTCGCTCAAGCGCATGAGCGAGGTGGTCGAGGAGCTTCTCGGGAGGGTGCGCTATGCGGCGCTCTCCGGTCCGAGCCATGCGGAGGAGGTAGCGCGGGGCATCCCCACGGCCGTGGTGGTGGCCTCCCGCGATGCATCCATCTACGAGGCGGTTCAGGAGGCCTTCAGCAACGACTTCCTGAGGGTCTATAGCAGCTACGACATCACTGGCGTCGAGCTTGGCGGCGCTCTGAAGAACGTCCTGGCCTTGGCGGCAGGCATCTGCGACGGCATGGGCTTTGGCGACAACACGAAGGCCGCCATGATGACCCGCGGCATCCGCGAGATGGCCCGCCTGGGTGCGGCCTTGGGCGGGCGGCCGGAGACCTTCGGCGGGCTGAGCGGGGTCGGCGACCTGATCGTCACCTGCATGAGCCAGCACAGCCGCAACCGGCACGTGGGCGAGCAGCTCGGCCGGGGACGCGAGTTGGCGGCGGTCATCGACGAGATGGGTGGCAAGGTCGCCGAGGGCGTTCCCACGGCGCAGAGCGCCTACCAATTGGCCCAGCGGCACCACGTCGAAACCCCGATCATCGAGCAAATCCATGCCGCCCTTTACGAAGGACGCGACCCCCGCGAGGCGGTACAGGCCCTGATGGCGCGCAGCGGCAAGCCCGAGCATCCCTAGGGAGGGGGAATGGAATGGGGGAATGGGGGAGTTGCCCGATTCGTCCGATCCGACTGATTCGTCCGATTCCCCTTCCCCATCATTCCATCATTCCAGTATTCCACTCCTCCCCCCCTCCCCACCCACGATCCCCCCCCTCTCCACAACAGATGATGGAATGAAGGAACCTGGGGGCTGTCCGATTCGTCCGATCCGACTGATTCGTCCGATTCCCCTTCCCCAGTGTTCCATCATTCCATCATTCCATCATTCCCCCCCATTCTCCACAACTCCGGAGACAACCCGTGCGGCAAGAAGACAAAGACAAGTTCCCCCCGATGCCTGCGCCCCTGAGGAACGAGAGACAGGCGACCATGCGCTTCCTGCGCCGCTCGGATGTGTCGCTACTTGGGGACTTCTACGAGGCGATGCCTCCGACCGCGCCCCGCTTCTACTGGCCCCATCCGCTCACTCGGGAGAACGGCGAGAAATGGGCTCTGGAAGAGGCGGACAGTCCCTTCTGCGTCACCCTTGTCCTGGAGACGCCCGAGGGCGAGATTGCGGGCTACGCATGGTACCGCTGGCGGGGCGAGGAGGCGCAGGGCAGCACCTATGGCATCTGCATTCGCAAGGATTACCAGGGCTGCAGCGCCGGTCGGGTTCTGACCGAACGCCTGCTCCATATCGCCGAGACCGTTGGCCCCCCAATCATGCGCCTCACGTGCCAGCACGCCAATGTCCGAGCGGTCCAGCTCTACCAGAAGATGGGGTTCAAGATCACCAAGGAAGGCATGGTCGAAGCCCGCCGGGAATATCCTGCCGAGCCGCAGTATTGGATGGAGCGCCGCTGTCACTGACCACCGAGGTATCCCCATGCATGCCGCCAGCCGTCGCCGCTTTCTCCAGCAGTCCGTCGCCCTGCTTGGTGCCTCGGCCATGCCTCTGGCGGCGGCTCCGGGCCGTCCGCCCAACTTCATCGTCATCTTCTGCGACGACATGGGCTACGGTGATCTCGGCTGCTTCGGCTCCACCAAGCACCGCACGCCCAACCTGGACCGCATGGCCCAGGAAGGCAGACGCTTCACCAGTTTCTACGTGACCAGTGGCGTCTGCACCCCCTCGCGTGCCAGCCTGCTCACCGGTTGCTACCCGCGACGCGTGGACATGCACGTGAACGCCAAGGGCGGGGGTGTCCTGTTCCCGGTCGCCCGCAAGGGCCTGAACCCCTCGGAAGTCACCATCGCCGAAGTCCTCAAGCCAAAGGGCTATGCCACCGGCTGTATCGGTAAATGGCATCTTGGCGACCAGCGTGAGTTCCTGCCCACCCGACAGGGCTTCGACAGCTACTTCGGCCTTCCCTACAGCAACGACATGATGGTCACCCACCGTGGCGACCCGCCTCTGCCGCTGTTGCGCAACGAGACCGTGATCGAGGCCCCCGTTGGCCAGGACACCCTCACCAAGCGCTACACCGAGGAGGCCCTGCAGTTCATTCGCAAGCACAAAGCGCAGCCCTTCTTCCTCTATCTGCCCCACTCCATGGTCCACAACCCCGTCCATGCGAGCGACGCCTTCCGGGGCAAGAGCGCCAACGGTCGCTATGGCGACGCGGTGGAGGAAATCGACTGGTCCACAGGCCAGATCCTGCACGAACTCCGGGAACTGGGCTTGGCCGAGCACACCATGGTCGTTTTCACCAGCGACAATGGGGCGCACAGCCGTTTCGGGGGCAGCAACCTGCCGCTCTCGGGCTACAAGGGCAGCACCATGGAGGGCGGCATGCGCGAGCCCTGCCTGGTCTGGTGGCCGGGACACGTGCCCGCTGGAACCGTCTGCGGTGAGCTGTGCATCACCATGGATCTCCTGCCCACCTTTGCCCGGTTGGCCGAAGCGAAGCTACCCGGCAGCCGCCTCGACGGTCGCGATATCTGGGATCTCATGCGTGGGGCAGCCAATGCCAAGACGCCCCACGAGGCCTTCTACTACTACCGGGGACGCAACCTGGAAGCCGTCCGCTCAGGGCGCTGGAAGCTCCACCTCTCCCGGAGGACCCGCAAGGGCAAGGTGGTTCCCGCCAAGCTCTTCGACATCCAGGAGGATATCGCTGAGAAGCGGGATCTGGCAGCAGCCCAGCCCGAGCAAGTGAAACGCCTCCTGGCGCTCGCGGAGCGAGCCCGCACGGATCTCGGTGACGGCCAGCAACAAGGCGAGGGCCAACGCTCCGCCGCCCTCGTCGTCACTCCCGTTCCCCTGCTTCTCCCCGGTGCCAAGTGGCCTCCCGAAGAGAAACTTGTGTTCCACCTCAAGCCCAACCAGGAAGTCTCGGGGAAGGCCGCCCCCAACATAGGCAAGCGCCCCTTCACCGTAGAGGCACACCTCACGACCACTGGGGATGGCGTCATCCTCGCCCACGGCGGGCTCAAGGTGGGGTATGCCCTGATTGTGCAGAACGGATGCCCCGCCTTCGTGGTCCGCCGCGACTGGGAGGAGATCGCCACCATCGAGGCGGAGCAGCCCCTGCCAGAGGGGACCTGCCAGGTTCGCGCCGAACTCCAGGCCAACGGGAAGGTGGTCCTCAGCGTCGATGGCCAGCCGGTGGCCAAGGGCAAGGTGAAGGGCCTCCTTCCCGGCCAGCCCGCCGAGCCATGCAGTGTCGGCAAGGATGCCAAAATGCGCGTCGGTGACTATCCCGAGACCTTTGCCTTCCAGGGGCGCATTCAGTACGTCGAGATCAAGCTCGACAAGAGATAGCGGGGGAACCATCGCGGCTGGGGCCGGTCACCATTGCCATCTGGCAACACAAACCAAAGCCCGGAGAATCAGCCGTGAGTGACAAACCCAAGCGTCTCTGCAAGTGGAAGAAGTCGGACTACAAGGAGCAGCTGGGCCAACTGCGACAACTCGTCGCGGATGCGAAGTACGTCTGCAAGCGGTGTGGCCGCTCGGCCAACGAGAAGAAGGCCCTCTGCGACCCGGCCAAGATCAGCGACTGATCCCTCCGAATCTGCCTTGCTCTTGCCCCATCCCCCGTCTGGCGCGCCACCGGCGCGAGACATACCAGCCCCAGGTAAGCGAAGCGCAACCTGCGGTCCGCCCCGCCAGCACGTGGAGTCTTGAAGGGACGAGACACGGGCCCCCGGGGGTACGGCTAGTTCCGAGCCGCCCCAAATCTGAAATCTGAAATCCCCAATCCCCTCCCTCACTTCCCCAATAGCAGTTCCCGGGGAAGGCCGGTCTGGCCGGGAACGGGCGAGGCGATGCCTTGCTGAGGTAGCACCTTCTGCGTGAGTTCGGCGTCGAGAGGCTTCGCGCCGGCGCAGCGAATGCGCCCACCGAGGGGACCGGCGGCGTCGAAGAGGACCTGCCAGGTATCCCCGCCGGTGGTGAGCTTCACGCCGACGCGGGTGCCTTCGCGGACCAGTTCGGTGGCGACCATGGCTTCCTGTCTCTGGTCGCCGACTTCGAGGACATGGAGGAACACATCGCCGGTCTGCGCGGTGCCGGGGGTGACTTCCACGCGCCAGCGCCCCATCATGGCGAGGGCCTCGGGCTTCAGGTTGCCGGTATCGATCTTCCAGTTCTGGTTGCTGGCCCAGAACTCCTTACCTTTGCCGCCGACCGCCGTGAGCTTGGCGTCCGCCGGAAGGAGGGTGCGGCAGAACATGCGCCCTTCTTCATGGTCGGCGCGGAACTCTCCCTTGCCGATCACTGGCTCGTTGGCGGTGTGCAGCAGCCAGTCCTTCCGGTACTCGGGAGCGGTGGTCTCGACCCGGTCGAAGACCACGAAGTGGCGGGGCATCAGGAAGGCGATCTGGCGGGTGACCATGGCCGCCTTCTGGGGCAGTGCGGTCTTGCCGTCCCGGGCCTTACCGCTGTGTTGGTAGGCGGCAGTGGCATCCCCCGCCACGTAGGAGAACCGGTCGTTGGTCCCAAACCCCTTGAGCACCGAGCCCAACTGCTTGTGCTGGCCTCCGTGGTTGTGTTCCATCTTGCCTCCCCAGTAACGGGCAAAGGGCTCGTCGGGCTGGTGGATGACCACGCTGTTGTGGGCCACGGTCTGGGCATAGTAGTTGCAGAGGTGCTGGCCGTTGGCTTGTTCCTTGTAGCGCGTGCCCGAGTCGAGGGCCAGGTAGCCCTGGTGGTAGATGACGAAGTTGAGCGCGTCGAAGTGGCGGTGCTGGGCGAGCACGCCGCCGCAGGTGAAGAGGCAGTAGGTGTCCCCGACATCGTTGCCGGAGCGCAGGAAGACCTGCCCCATGTTCTCCAGGTACCTGGCATGCGGCGTTCTCGCCGGCAACGAGGCGGCGGGCGCGGCATTGGCCTTGGTGAGCAGGAAGGGATAGATGAACCAGGTGTCGCTCTGGCGCTTCTGCTTCTCGGGCAACGAATCCTGCACGAGCTTGGCCAACGTGGCGGCTTCGGGCGCCTTTTCGCCGTAGAGATGGCGGATGTTGGCCATGTGGGTGTAGAGCTGCCAAGTGGGCATGACATTGCTCGTGTGCGGCGTGTCGCCGTAGCCATGTTCACGGGGGTACCCGGTGGCCGGAATCCAGTTCCAGTAGACGTAGTTGGCCAACCAGGCGGCATGCAGCCAGTCGGGGGCCAGATTCTCGTCGGTGGCGCTGAGCCAGGTGTAGAAGAAGTTCTGCTGCGACCAGGGATAGGCCCCGAAGATGTAGCCGAGGGTAGGCGAGGCCCCGCCGCCGTCGTCGCCGCAGGCCCGACGGCGATGGGCCAACAGTTTCTGGTTCTCGCGTTCTCCCCAGACCAGCCATTCGTTCACCCGCTCGGCCTCGATCCCCGTGCCATAGGCCGTGCAGCCGAGGAACCAGAGCGCGTTGCGGACCCCATAGAAGCCGGTGTTGTAGCCCGAGTAATTCTCCCGCTTGATCCGGGGCCGCGCCTTGAGCACGCCATCTACCACCTTCACAAAACGGGTCATCAGTTCTTCGCGCTCGGCCTTCTCCAGGTGATTGTACAGCCAGTCCCACGCCATGGTCCAGTGGACACGAGTGGTGGAGTACCAGTTGACCGGCTTCTTCTCGCCCAGCTTCTTCTCGTAGAGGTCCAGCGCCTCGTCCATGGCCGCCTTGGCGTCGGCTAGGTACTTGGCGTCCTCGGTGACCAGGAAGACAAAAGCCGACCGGGCCGCGTCTGGACCCCGGTCGCGAGGCGTCTCGGGGCGTGGCTTGGTCATGATGGCGTCCACGCGCCGCTGGATTCTGTCGAACCAGGCCTTCTCTTCCCCCAGAGCCCGGGCCTTCACCCCCGCCCAGGTCTCGCCATTGAAGAACAGGCGCGGGTGGTCGGCACGGATCTTCCCCGCCCACTCCGGCAGCGGCGCGGCCGAGAGGAAGAGCGAGCTCAGCAAAGCAATGATGCAGATCCGACCGGTCATGGGAGGTCTCCTAGGGGGCACATTGGGCTAGAGGGGGATTCCTGGGGTCGCAGAGCAGCCACATCACCAGTTCTTTCCTTTGGTGCACCGGGCCCGCAGATCCTGCGGTTGCGTTGCTGGCGGGCTGTAGAATCCCCCGTAGCAGACCCAGCCGAATACGGGAATGAGAAGAATGCATGTCCAGAGGATCCGGTAGGCAACGGAGTCGCCTCCCCGGAGCCACCACAGGCGCCAAATGAAGCGAAAAGAAACCGCGTAAAGTACGACAAGAGCCAGAAAGTAGATCATTCCCCAGTTCCTCGGAGAGCCTGTCGCCGACAGTTTCAGGATCTTCGCCAATCCGCACAACGCCCTACAATAGCGGTCGGTCAACCGGGTGCAAAGCTCATCTGGGAGTGGCATAGGGTGGCGGCGAGGATGTGAGTCCGGTACTTTCTCGCAGAACTTGCTGCCACTGTTGCATCTCATGCCCGGAGACGTCAACGTATCCGGTGGCAGACCCATCGGACCACGACCCCACGCACGGAGATATGACGACATGGCGAAGGCACGACTGGCGATCATCGGTACGGGCGGTTTGGCGCAGAGCCAACACATCCCCAATCTCATGCGGGCGGACCACGCCGAACTGGTTACGCTCTGCGACCTGCGCGAGGACGTGCTCAGGAACGTGGCCGAGGCCTATCCCGGCTGCGCGTTGGAGACCGACCACCGGAAGGTCCTGGCGGACCCCGACATCGACGGCGTCGTCATCGCCACCCGCGAGGACACCCACGTCTCCCTGACCATCGAGGCCCTGGCGGCTGGCAAGCATGTCTACGTGGAGAAGCCCTTGGCCGAAACCGAAGCGGAGGCCGCCAAGGTCATGGGTGCTCTCGAGGCCTCCGGCAAGATCGTGGCCGTGGGCATGAACCGGCGCATGGCCCCCGCCTATCAGTATGCGAGGAAGCTGCTCGACGGGGTCGGTGGTGCCACCAACATGTTCTACCGCATCACCGATTCCTACTCCTTCACCTGGGGCCGTTCGAAGGGGTTTGGTCCCAACCAGCGGATCGTCCACGAGGTCTGCCACATCTTCGACATCATGCGCTTCTTCGCCGCCAGCGAGGTCAGGACCGTCTACTGCGTCAGTGCCCGGCCCGACGACGAACAGATCGTGCTGACCTTCGCCAACGGCACGGTAGGCACGATTATGAGTAGCGGCTACGCCAACTCCGACTTTCCCAAGGAGCGCTTCGAGGCCATCGCCCAGGCCGGAGCCATCGCCGTCAACGAGTTCTGCGAGGTCCGCCAATACTCCCTGTCCGACACCGAACCCCCGGTCACTACCTTCCCCGGTCACTTCCATCCCAACCACGACATGACCCACGTCTTCCTGCTCAAGGAACTGGGCTACGAGGCCCTGCAGGCCGTGCGCCGGACCACCTGGAAATCTGGCCAGCGCGTGAAGGAGCTGGAAGCGGCTGGCGAGACCGACACCACCGAGTACAAAACCCTGAAGCGCTACGGTTCGCGCAATCCGCTGGCCAACTACTTCATGGACAAAGGCTGGCTCGCCGCCATGGATGGCTTCGGCCAAGCCATTCTGGAAGGCACGCCTTTCCCCGGTGCCACCGCCATCGACGGTCTTCGCGCCGCCCAGATCACCGAAGCCGCCATTCAGAGCCGCAGCACCGGCCAGGTCATCTCTCTGTAGCGCTGCCCCATCGGTCCCCGTGGAACCCGTCTGCGCGGGGCATTTGGTTCGGAGGCAGTGACCCATTACATTCTAGCGGTTCATTAACGTCCGGAATAGTCCTATAGCATGGGGTACGCCATGAGCACGGCTTCCTGTACGACTTTCGAGGGTGGCATGATCGCCACCGGCTTGCGGTTTGGCATCATCTGCAGCCGCTTCAACGAGTTCTTCGTCTCCAAGCTTCTCTCTGGGGCCAAGGACTGCATCATCCGCCATGGCGGGCAGGAGCAGGACATCGAGGTGGCCTGGGTCCCAGGCTCCTACGAGATCCCCTTGGTGGCACAGCGAATGGCCGCAAGCGGCCGCTACCATGCAGTGATCGGGCTGGGCGTGGTGATTCAGGGCGCGACTGCCCACGCCGGGCACATCAACGCCGAGGTCTCCAAGGGGCTGGCCACGACGATGCTGAAATACGACATGCCCGTCATCTACGGCGTGGTGACGACCGAGAATATCGAGCAGGCCATCGAGCGCTCCGGCACCAAGGCCGGCAACCGAGGCGCCAGCGCAGCGGCCTCGGCCATCGAGATGGCGAACCTGATGCGCGATCTGCCGGCGGCCAAATGAGCGACACGACCAACGAGACCACCGGGCCGAACGAGAAATTCCTGCGCGAGCGCCGCTTTGCGCGCCAGGGCGCTCTCCTGTTTCTCTATCAGGCCGACCAGCAGAGCGACTGGGGCAACTTCGCCCGCAATCTGGCGGCCTTGCGCATTCAGATCTCCGAGTTGCCGGACTGCCCCGAGGGCAAGGCCTTCGACCGTGCCTGGGCCTTCACCGAGAAACTCAGCCGCGGCGTCTGCGACAGCCGCGACGAACTCGATGAACGCATCACCGAGTGCGCCACCAATTGGCGGGTGGATCGGATGAGCGTGATCGACCGCAACATCATTCGGCTGACCGCATACCAGCTGCTCCACTGCCCCGAAGTCCCGCCTGCGGCCGCCATCAACGAGGCGATCGAGCTGGCCAAGGGCTATGGGCACAAGGACTCCAGCCGGTTTGTCAACGGCGTGCTCGACCGACTCCTGCGCCAACACCGCGAGTCCGCCCCCGAATGAGTCCAGCCAGCCCTCAGAGAGAGAAGGCATGAAATCGATCTTTAGCATCTTCCGAAGCGGCCTCCAGAAGACCAAGACCAGCTTGGTCCGGGGTATCCAGTCTGTTTTCTCCGGGGTCAGCAAGTGGGATGAATCCTGCTACGAGGATCTCGAGGCGGCATTGATCGCCACCGATCTGGGGGTGGATATCAGCGTGAGTCTGGTCGATGACATTCGCGACCGCTACCAGCGTGGCGAGATCTCGACTACCGAGGACATCATGGGCGTGGCCCGGGAGAAGGTCCTCGCAATCCTCGGCAACGACCAGCCCGAGGTCCGGCACAATCCCGATGGTCCCACGGTGATCCTCATGGCCGGCGTCAACGGCAGCGGCAAGACCACCACC
>JABGQJ010001339.1 GCA_018648945.1 Victivallales bacterium | reverse complement strand
CGGTGGAGACGAAGTCGGCGGCGACGACGCGGAAGGCGCCCTCCTCGCGTTTATCGGCGAAGTAGTCGAAGAGGGGCTCGTAGCTCATCTGCAGCAGATCGGCGAACGGCTGCGGCTCGACGCTGGCGATCTGATCCTCCTGCTTGCGGAAGATCGATTTGAGCAGCGGTTCGGCGAGGATGAGCTGTTCGCCGTCCTGTAGCGTCACCCGCACGTAGGGGATGTCGGCACCGACGGCCAGGCCCATGTTTGAGGGGAGGGTCCAGGGGGTGGTGGTCCAGGCCAGGATCGACAGGTTCTCCTCGCCGCGGATCTTGAAGCGGACGGTGAGGGAGGGGTCCTGGGCCTCCTGATACCCCTGGTTGACCTCGAAGTTGGACAGGGGGGTGGAGCAGCGCGGGCAGTAGGCCAGCGACTTGTACCCCTCGTATATCAGGCCGCGATCCCATAGCGCCTTGAAGGCCCACCACACCGACTCCATGAATTCCAGATCCATGGTGCGATACTGGTGCGACCAGTCGACCCAGCGACCGACGCGCTTGATGAAGTGCTCCCATTCGCCGGTATAGCGCAGCACCAGGCCGCGACAGGCTTCGTTGAACTTGTCGACGCCGTAGTCGAGGATGTCGCGTCGGGAGGTGAGCCCCAGCTGTTGTTCCGCCTCGTTTTCGACCGGCAGGCCGTGGCAGTCCCAGCCGAAACGGCGTTCGACCCGGTAGCCGCGCATGGTCCAATAGCGGGGCACTACATCCTTGACGATCGAGGCGAGGAGATGGCCGTAGTGCGGCATGCCGGTGGCGAAGGGGGGGCCGTCGTAGAAGGTGAAGGTGCGATCGGTGGAATGCTGTTCGACAGAGCTGGCAAAGGCACCGATCTCATCCCAGAAGGTGAGGATCTGTTCTTCCTGGTGGGGAAAGCTGACCTGAGTGGGCACTTCGGCGAAACGGGATGAAGATGTAGTCGCTGTTTTATCCATTATCAGATTTCAGAGTGCTCTGGCAAGTGTGGGCTGATTTCAAAAGTGCAAGTTGTTCAGGAAGATAACTATGAGCAGGAGC
>JABGQJ010001338.1 GCA_018648945.1 Victivallales bacterium | reverse complement strand
ATGGAGTGAGCCACTGTCTTTCGTCAGTTCTGTCGTATGCATCTGCCCCTGCAACATGCGGCTGTTCTCGAACACCCCCCGAACGATCTCGTAGACACAGGCGTACGCTGTCTTCCTCAGGGGGTATTGCAGCTGGCGCTTTTCTTTGAAGATCAGGAAGCTGAGATGCAGACCGTTCACGCTGAACCAGTTCGCGCGGTCATACACATTCTGGTTCTCGAAGAGGAAGAGGTAGCTGTCAGCCATAGCCAGGGCTGCGGCCGCCCGGCACGTCTTGCCGGAGGAAACGCCCCACTCGGTCATCCACACGGGCTTGCCGGGCGCAAAGCTACGCGCGAAGTTCACATCTTGCTCGATCTTGAGGCGGGCGGTCAGTATGGTGCGATAGGCACTGTTGATCTCCACCGGCTGCTTCAGTTCGGTCGGATCGCCGCCCTCATCGGCTCCGGTGTACTTGTGCACACTGATCGCATCGAAGTGCGTTCCATCACCGACGATGGTCCTGTTGTAGCCCGCGTGATTTCGCCGCCAGGATATGGGAATGGACAGCCTGAGGCTGGGCTTCTCCGTCTTCAGCGCCGCCGAGACCGATTCTGCGACCTGCAGGAACTTCTCGGGAGTACTCGTCGCGGAGCTTCTCTGCCCCTTCCAGAAATGCTCGTTGCTGAGCTCAATGTCCCGCATATCAAACCCGTGCGATTGGCTGTGTTTCAGTCTGGCGACCGATTTCTGCGGGGAATCGTAGTTGAGGTTGTAGGTCCAGATCATGTCGTAACCGCGGCCGCCGTTCCTCTCCTTCTTCTCCTTGTGCAGTGCGGCCAGTCCCGGGAATCCGCACCTCATGTTGTACTTGATATAGGCCTCGACCGTCTTGGCGTGGCCGCTCCGCCAGGTGTCGCCGTAGCGTGTATACCCATCGGTTTCCCAGTTGTAGAAGTTGGACCAAACCCCGTGCGGGAAGCGGACCACGATGGGGTCGAACTCGCGGATGAGGTCCTGCTCCTTCGGCTTGGTGAAGTGGAAGATGTTGTAGCCGAGGAGCCTGTTGTTCACTTCCTCCG
>JABGQJ010001337.1 GCA_018648945.1 Victivallales bacterium | reverse complement strand
CGCCCTCAAGGAACTCTCCTACGCGGAGATCGCCGAAGTGCTGGGGTGCCCGATCAACACCGTGAAGACCCTGATTCGCCGTGGCCGCCTCCGTCTCGCGAAACTGCTGGCCGAAGCCGATGGAATCCCATCATGAGCTGTACCCAAGACCCCAATTCCCTACTCGATTTCCTGGACGGCGAGATGGCCCCCGAAACCGCCCGCCATCTGGGCGAGTGCCCGGATTGCCAGCGGCTCCTGGCGTCGCTAAAGGACGGTGAGCGCGGCCTCGCCGAACTGGGCAGTGACACGCCGCCCGCAGACGCTTTGCTGCGTGTCCAACGCCGCGTTCGCCTGGATCTGGGCATGGCCAAGGAACGCGAGATCCTGACCCTGGAGGAAGCCGCCGACTTCCTCCGCCTCGAAGCCGACGAATTGGCCGAGGTGCTGGACGACCTGCCTTGGTTTGAGCTGGCCGGACGCATTCGCTTCCGCCGCCAGGCCCTGCTCGACTGGGTCCGCGCCCGCGAGCGGGAATGTGCCCGCGAACGCCTCAGCCGGAATCTGCAACGTGAACTCCGCAGCTCTGCGTAGCCAGGGGGAATGGAATGATGGAATGATGGAATGATGGAATGCCGAAGGCCCTGAGCAAAGCCGAAGGGATGACATACCGAGCGTATCCACTCACTCCGTCCACTCTGTCCACTATCCCAGAAAGCCCCGCACTTCCCGGTAGCACCTCATCTTGCCGAAAGGAGCCCCGATCATGACAGCGAATGAAACTGAAACCACCCGCCGGGCATCCGACCTCATCCTCCTGGCCTTCGAAAGCCGGGCCAGCGACATTCATCTGCAGCCTACCGAGGGGGCTCTGGAGGTCCGGCTGCGCATCGATGGCGTGCTGCAACGTCAGCCCGATGTACCCGCAGAGGAGGGGGTGGCGCTCGTTCAGCGGCTCAAGACGATGTCGGCCCTGAATACCGACGTCACCGACTGTCCCCAGGACGGCAGAATCTTCCTCGACGTGAAGGAAAAGCGTTTGGACCTGCGGGTCAGTACCTTGCCGACTGTGCACGGCGAACGGA
>JABGQJ010001336.1 GCA_018648945.1 Victivallales bacterium | reverse complement strand
GTGACCTTCTCCAGCAGGAATTCGGCCATTTCGGGGGCGACGACCAGATCCATCAGGAACTGCTCGAATCCGCGCATGGCCCAGGCCGTCTCGATCAGGTTCCCCATGCTGTAGACGATGGCGTATTCCTCGGTGCGGTTGAGGCCCTTGATCTGTTCCTTCAGCTGGCTCACGTCGAACCAATCCACCTCTGGCCAGGCGTGGTTGCGCAAGTCGTCGAGACCCGTCGCGGTGGCCAGAGGATGGTAGACGACCTCGTTGTAGACCGCCGAGCCCACATCCACCGCTTGCCAGACCGTGCCCCAGACATCCGTGCCGCCAGAGCCGAACCCGAGCAACCCGCTGAACTGCGCGGGCCCGACGTAGGTGGGCGCGACGTAGCGCATGTCTGAGCCTATGTGGAGGCGGACCTCCTCGTCGGTCTCCAGTCGGAGATGCTGCTTGAGCTTGGTCCAGACTTCGGACGTCCCGAAGAAGTTCAGGGGAGGGCGGTCTGGCCGCCGGTGCGCCAATGCCGTCATTACTCGTTCACGCGGTGTCATCGTGCCTCCTCGTCTGCAGGGAATGTCTGTTTTATCTGGTCCTCCAGTTCCTTCGCGAGCCGCCCGATCTCTCTCCGCTTCCGGGCTTTGTCCGGCACGTCGAGGGTCTGGCAATAGCGCTCCAACGATTCCCTGGTTTCCGCCTCGCCCACAACGGGGTCGAGCTTCCTGATCCACCGCAGGGCCCTGTTCCAGGGGCTGCTGCCGTCCCAATGCCCGAAACCAAGGCCACTCGCAGATCCCCCGCTGACGGCCGTCCAGTGGTGCTTGCACGCCCCGCTCCTATACCGGGAAAGCCACTCTGACAGGTCGTCGCCATCGATGCGATCCACTGTTGTCACGCCGTACCGTCTTTCCGTATGACGCCACCTGCCACACCTTGCGCAGCCCCAGTTGCTGTAGGACAAACCAAACTGGCGCCCATTTTCCACGACCAACAGCAGAGCGAGAAGTGCGAGAGCAACTGCACCGCCAATGCGCATGTTCGTCTCCTCCGTATAGCTGGGTGTGCCAGAGAGGCCGTTTGACG
>JABGQJ010001335.1 GCA_018648945.1 Victivallales bacterium | reverse complement strand
CGCCCGGTTTGATCTCGTCTGGGATCCCAACGCAGAGCGGGGTGCGTTCCACCATTCGATGCTACCTCCAAAGGGTGTTCTTGGGTTGCGTGGTCACGACAACTGCTACGCGGACGTTGGCGTGACAGAGCTTCAGGCCAAGACAGTACCTGTACGAGGAATTCGCTGCAAGTGTCCGTGCGGACACTCGCGTTCCGCACATCATTGTCTCGCCGCTTCCTGGGGAGGCACGGCACGCATCAGGCCGTCGCGCCCCAGCAACTGGGAAGTGGCTTTGCCACTCCCAATCCCGCGCTGCCGAGGCTGGCCACAGGCGAAGGCACGCACTACGCTACTGGTCTCGCGGTACGTGCCTACCCCAGCAGAGATAGGCAAGCTAACCGAAGGCAAGACCCATGCCCCCGCCTCTCTCCCCACAACTGCGAAGGCTCAGTTCGCGCTGTCCCCAAGGTAGCAATGCGAGTCCTTCCCTCATCCTGATCGGGGTAATGGTCATCATGTCTGGACTCATGCAACCCGTCCATGCCCAGGGCGCACGTTACTCCTGGTCTCCTGCCAACGCCCCACAAGGGGCGCATGCGCCGGAACTCGTCTCCTTCCGCGATGCTCACGCTCTGCGCTTCGCGCGTGCCAGGGCAACCCGGGTGGACCTCGGGCAAGGCAGGGATGATTGCCTGCGGATCGAGGGAGCCCTGACCCTGACTGCGGTCCTACAGCTCGCACAGACGCCCCAGACCAAAACGCCCTTCGTCTCCAAGTGGCATTGCGTCAAGGACGGGCGTTCCTACGAGCTCGGGGTGCAGCCCGACCGCACGGTCTTCTTCGCGATCAGCGGCAGCGGCATATACGACCAGCAAGCGCGTGAGTTCCGCACCGACGAGAAACTCAGGGTTGGCGTTCCCCACGTTGTCGTGGGCGTGTACCAACCAGGGAAGCGCATGGCCATCTACATCAACGGACATCCATGCGGCTCTCTGAGGTCGCGCGTCCCAAAGCGTGTCTTCGACAGCGAAACGCCGGTCCTTGTGGGCAACCGGCCCGGCCACGAAGCGAGCACGGGGCTCGATGGACTCAT
>JABGQJ010001334.1 GCA_018648945.1 Victivallales bacterium | reverse complement strand
CCGCGATAGGCCGCATCTGCCACGCCGCTACAGTGTGTCATCACGGCCCGCTGCAGTCTCTCCGGTAGCTCCTGGCGCAGGCGCGCGACCATCTCCGGGATCTGCGGTCGGGCATCCGCCGTCCCGACCCCCAGTTCCATGGTGAGGCGGCGTTGGTTGGGCCAGATGGTGGGCTGAAGCGAGGCGGCGATATCGCCTTCCTGCCAGGAGATATCGAGATCGCCCGCCGTCGCAAACCCGGGTTCCTGGAAGAACAGATGCAGGGCTCGGCTAGTTGGCTGGCGTCCATCGCCGATTTCGGGAACGAGGAGGCGAAGCAGCTCGCCGGTCTCGGTGGCATCCACCCAACGCCGGGCACAGACCCGGCGCAGGCCGGACTTCGTGGCCATGGCGACCGCTGTCAAGCCTGCGCTTGTGGTCTCGACCCCGACCGGGCGCGCGTAGTAGAGGGGCGTCAGCCTGTCCCTGCGAGCGACCAACCAGCAGCTGGCCACGACTTCGGCGCAGGCACCATCGACGAGTCCTTCTACGGCCGCGCCGCGGTCGGCCAGTTCAGCCAGCCACTGCCGCCAGAGCGAAGACTCCCCGATCCCCGCCTGGTCGGCGAAGGCGCGCCCGCTCTCCCAGGCCGTCGCGCCATCGTGGCAGGTCAGCAGGACATCATGGCCGGCATCGGCCAGTGTGGTTGCCGCCGCAAAGCCCGCATAGCCTGCGCCGACCACCACCACATCATACACGCGTTCGAAACAGGACACTCGCTGAGTCATCTCGTACCTTGGAGAGGGGGGGAGTATTGATGATTGGGGATTTCAGATTTGGGGGGAGGGGAGTGGACGGAGTGTGTGGCATTCCCCCATTCCCCTCCCTAATGCCAGCGCCAACCCATGGTTTTGGGCCGGAATTCGACATTGGCCAGGACATCCTTGTCGGAGACCGCCAGGGCGTCGCCGTCGAGGATCTCCGAATCGCCGTTCTCCTGCGCCCAGGTGCGCAGCCGGTCGCGCATGGTGTGGAGGATGGGGGTGGCATCGGGCTGATCGGCAATGTTCAGCAGTTCGTCTGGGTCGGTCGTGAGGTCGT
>JABGQJ010001333.1 GCA_018648945.1 Victivallales bacterium | reverse complement strand
GTGAGTACCTATGACTCGGCGGTGCTTTGCATGGAGTTCATCGGCAACCGTTTCGGCCTGCTGGTGGTGGACGAGTGCCACCATTTGCCCGGGGCGGTGAACCGCAACCTCGCCCGCATGTGCCTGGCCCCCTTCCGGCTCGGGTTGACCGCCACGCCCGAGCGCGACGACAGCGAGGACGATCTCTATGTCGATCTTCTCGGCAAGATCTGCTACCGCAAGGAGATCGACGAGTTGGAGGGCAACGTGCTTGCCCCTTACCGCACCGAGCGAGTCTCCCTGGAACTGGAACCCGACGAGGCGGAGGCCTACTCCCGCCACCGCCAGGCCTATGTATCCTTCATCCGGGCCCATGCCATCAACTTCGGCAGCCCCACTGGGTGGTCGCACTTCCTGATGCTGTGCGCGCGCGATGCCGGAGGCCGCGAGGTCTTCCGCTCCTACCTGGAGCAACGGCGCATCGCCCGGACGGCGAGGGCCAAGTTCCAGCGCATCTGGGAGATCTTCGGCGAGCATCGGGGGGAGCGCGTGCTGGTCTTCACCGCCGACAACGACACTGCCTACGAGATTGGTCGCCGCTTCCTCCTGCCGGTGATTACGCATCACACGAAGCTGGCCGAGCGGCGTGCGTTCCTTGATGCCTTCCGCGAGGGGCTCTACCCCGTGCTCGTCACCAGCAAGGTGCTCAACGAGGGGGTGGATGTGCCCGAAGCCAGTGTGGGCATCGTGGTTTCCGGCTCCGGTAGCACTCGCGAGCACGTCCAACGGCTGGGGCGCATTCTGCGGCCCGCCGCAGGCAAGCAGGCCGTGCTCTACGAGCTGGTGAGCGAAGGCACCAGCGAATCCAATACCAGTGAACGGCGACGACAACACCGTGCTTACCAAAGACCTCCTCCAATGCCGCATTGACCACGGTCGGGTTCGTCCCCGATTCGTGGATGCCACTTCGGCGGAGCTGCTGGCTCTGGCCGAGGAGTTGCTAGCCCTCTATCAGGTCTCGCCGCCCCCGACGCGGGCTGAGATCGAGGAAAACGCCAGGGCGCTGATTGGCGGGCAGCGCGATGTGAAGCTCGCCAAGGGCCTGCACAAGCTGATCCAG
>JABGQJ010001332.1 GCA_018648945.1 Victivallales bacterium | reverse complement strand
GAGCACGATGTCGAACTCGTCGTAGTCCGTGATCTTCTTCCAGCCGCCGCCGAAGGAGCGCTTCAATCCCTTCACGTCGGCCACATGGCAGTCTTTCGTGGCATCGAAGCCGACCGGGAAGGTCTGGCCACCCGGGGTAGAGATCTGGATAGCCACCTTCCGGTCCGCCGCCCGTTGGTCGGCGAAGTTGCAGGTTAGGCCAAGTCGCTTCTTATCCCCCATTTTCCAGGGGCCAGCCACACGCAGTTCATCCTGCCACTTCTGCCCACCGCCCGTAAGCCCGATCCGTAGCTTTGCATCACGCCAGACGGGCGTGGCGGCCGTTCCTCCGGAGTCGAAGTCCTGGGCAAGAACCAGCCCGCTGCGGTCCTTGATCGTGCCTGGCTTGAGCGTGTGTGCCCGCAGTTCCTTGCCGGTCAGAGCCCGGCTCCAGACCCGGACCTGGTCGTAAAGGCCGTTGACCACGTCGAAGTTCCCGTCGGACCGCTGGCCGATGCGCAGACGCCCCTTGCCGGGCACGCGCACCTTGTCAATGGTCTTCTTGCCTTGCTGGCGGCCATCCATGTAGAAGGCCATGGTCTTGCCGTCGAAGGTCATCGCCAGGTGGACCCATTTGCCAGCGGGGAAGCGACCCCTCTGTCCGATCATCTCCTGCTGATTGCGGCCACCCGCGTTGTTGAGCACGGCGAAGACCGTTCCTCGGCGGAACATGAGGCCGTAGTTCCCCTGTCCCCATTCATTGTCGTTCTTGCAGACGAGCCACCCATAGGACTTCCGGCCCATCTTCTCGGGGATCTTGATCCAGCACTCAACCGTCAGCTGTTCGGGCTCGAGTTCGGGACGGTGCGGGACATCGTACGGCTTCTTGACGATGCACAGGCCATTGCCCGCGACACCCACTACCGGACCATCGACGTAGAGCTGGTCGGGGGCCATCTCAGCCGTGAAGGTGAGGCTACCCGGCCAGGCGACCATGTCGAGCGTGCCATAGCAGCCAAGCGGCTCCCCCGTATCGTCCTTGAAGGCAAGGTCGAGGAAGTCGAAGTGCTGGGCGATCCGGCCCGATTCCCACATGCGCGTCTGCCGACGGCCACAGCCCGTGGC
>JABGQJ010001331.1 GCA_018648945.1 Victivallales bacterium | reverse complement strand
CGAGAAGCTGTCGGCCTGTCAGGGCGGTCCTTCGACATTGAGGCCACAAAGCTGCTGCTTGATCAGCTCTGCCTGGAAGCCGGGGTCAGGATTCGTCTGCACACACGTGTAGTGGACGTGGTCCTTGACCACAACAACCGAGTCTCAACCGTAATCACTGAATCCAAATCAGGTCGGGAAGCGTGGTGTGCCCGCGTCTTCATCGACTGCACTGGCGACGGCGACGTGGCCGCCCTGGCCGGTTGCGGTTTTGACGTCGGCCGACCGGATACCGGTGAAACCCAGCCCATGAGCTTCGTTGCCGTGCTCAGTGGACTTCATCTCGATGATGTGCGTCCCTACACCAACGCCCGGGACCCGGAACCCGGCCAGTCCCGCATAGTCCACAAGGATCGCTTGCGGGAACTACTCGACAGCGCCGGGACGTCACCTTCCTACAGTCTTCCCACTCTGTTCCACGTCCGCGATGACCTATTCATGCTGATGGCCAACCATGAGTACGGCAAATCCGGCCTTGATGCGGACCAAATCACTCAGGCAACGCTGCACGGCCGGGCCGAAGTCCACGCCCAAGTCCAGGCTCTGCGGAGACTGGGCGGCGCCTGGGAAGATGTGCACATCGTGGCCACATCGGACCAGATCGGGGTGCGCGAAGCACGCAGAATCCATGGCCGCTACACAGTCACGACGCAAGACCTGGTCTCTGGAGCCAGGCATCCAGATGCCGTGTCACGTTGCCATTTTGGCGTCGACATACACACCACCGATCCCGCTCAGGACAAGGGCCTCGGGAATGATGGCATCAGGTCAGTACCCTACGATATCCCCCTGCGTGCACTCATTGCCAAAGACGTTGATGGACTGATGATGGCGGGACGCTGTATCAGCGGAGATTTCTTCGCCCATGCCAGCTACAGAGTGACCGCCGAGGCCGTGCCCATGGGGGAGGCGGCAGGCCGCGCAGCAGCCCAAGCCGCCACGGGCATAAACGACTGACCATGCCCCCCGGAGCGCAAGAGTCCCACGATCCGCAGCTTCCCAAGCGGGGTGTGGAGCAGCACCCCCCATGAGCCTGGCCCCAGATCTCGGTTCGCACGCCTGAACAGCCTTCCCGTTTTGCCGTC
>JABGQJ010001330.1 GCA_018648945.1 Victivallales bacterium | reverse complement strand
GTGGAGGAAGAACCCCGAGGCTGCATCGGCATAGCCGTAGCTGAGCTGGTAGAGCGGCTGCTTGGCAGCGTCGGCATTGAGCGTGAAGCTGGCGATCAACTCCCGTTTGGCCGGATCGAGGGTGAGGGGCTGCTCGACGGTCGCCCCGTTGTCCCCTGCTGGGATCAGGAGCAGGACAGCATCCTTTGGCGTGAGCTCCGCTGGCACCGGCGCGCGGAAGCTCAGCGCCAGATCGTCATGGAACACCAGCCCGGCGCGCTTCTCATTGGCCAGCGACTTCCCCTTGCTGCCAGCCAGCGTGAACCCCAACTCAGCTGCCGGAGGCGGCTCCAGGCTGGGCTTGCGGAAGTAGGCAGAGGAACTCCACAGGATGAAGTTGAGCCGCATGCGTTGGGTGGGCCGGTAGGCTATGTGCCAGGCCGTGGCCATCATCCCGCCGCAGCCGCGCGAGGCGGCGTAGCGCGAGAACTGGCGCAGATTGGTCGGATCATACCACGGGCAGCCCCAGACGTCCTTGAAGCCGATGCTCTGGAAGTAGTCCATCGAGGGGAATTCGCCGATGGCAGAGGGCGAGTAATGCCAATCGGCCACGATGATCTTGTCCCGGTCGCGCAGGTGGTTGACCATGGTGTGGAGCGAGATCTTGCCGCTTTTGTAGTCGGCATGGTAGGCCCGGCCCGGGGTGCCCTCGTGGCGTGGATCGATCCGGAAACCGGGAATCGTGATCCCGTGCTCGGGAGTCGCCAAGGCCCGGCCCAGCAGAATGTCACCCCAGATGATCGGCGTTGCCCCCCGCTTGAGCGCGTAGTCCGTACCCAAGTTCAGGCAATGAGCGAAGGCCTCGGGCGGGGTCATCTTGAGTGATTCTGCGAGGACCGCCATGTCGTCCGCATCGAACTCGTCGATGCCAAAGTGGAAGTACTTGGCAGGTCGGTCGGCCGGATACAGATCCAGCAGGTAGCCGACCAGGGGCAGGGCCGTGGCGCTGTAGGCATCGCGCCCGTCCGGCATGCGATAGGCGGCGTTCAGCACCGTGGCCCGGTTTTCGGGATCGATGACCAGCCCCGGATGCTCCTCCAGCAGTTCCTCGATCAGCGGAATCTGCTTGCCCACGAACTTCATCTCGAA
>JABGQJ010000133.1 GCA_018648945.1 Victivallales bacterium | reverse complement strand
CGTGCGGGAGGGTGCCGCCCTGCAGCATCCAGTCCGTGGCTCCGTCCGAGGTGAACAGGAGACAGTCGATCCCCCGCGCCAGCATACCGTCCTCCACGTGCTTGAGGTACTCGCTGTCGTTGCCATAGCTGCCGTATTCGTTCTCCACCTGCATGGCGATGATCGGGCCGCCACGGGAGATCTGCAAGTCCACCAAGGGCGGCAGCAGCGCGTCGAAGAAGCGGTCCACGGCCGCCAGATAGGGCTGATAGCAGCAGCGCAGGCGCATGTTGCCATCCTTCAGCAGCCATGCGGGCAGACCGCCAAACTCCCACTCCGAGCAGATGTAGGGTCCCGGCCGCACGATCACCTTCAGCCCATGCTCCGCGGCCAACTCCACGTAGCGGGGTAGATCCAAGCCACCGGAGAAGTCGAACTCACCCGGCTTCGGCTCATGCAGATTCCACGCCACATACGTCTCCAGGGCATTCAGTCCCATGAGCCGCATCTTGGCCATGCGGTCGTCCCACTGCTCGGGAAGCACGCGCCAGTAGTGCATCGCCCCGGCCAGAATCCGGCAGGGCTCGCCATCCAGGAGGAAGTCGCGCTCGTCAATCGTGAAGGTGGACATGATGGGCCCTTGGTAGGGGATATTGCGATGGGCATACCATACATGCCGCTGCCACCTGGCGCAGGTTCCCCTCCTCCCGTCCCTTTGGTCCCTTGTGTCCCTTCCGTCCCTTATCCCCCCAGAGACAGAAAGACGCGGGCGGATCCCACAGAGCGGGACTCCCAGGGGTGGCGAATGCCTCAGTATCCTCTTGGCGGGGCCTTGAAGCTGTGTTCGCTGAGCTCGGAGAGCTTCTCAATCCGCCGATTCACCATCTGCTGGAAGCAATGGGGCAGGTGAGCACCGTGGCCCCGATGCAGCGTGACGCACTCCACGCACTTGCCATGGAACTTGCAGCTTCCGGGGCAGGAGCAGTGGTCCTCGCCCGAAGCCTTGATCTCGGCCAGGAACTCGTCCTGCAAGGCCGATCCTTCCTTGGACTTCCCGGCCTTGAACAACTCCATCGCCCGCAGTTCTTTGGGATGGTCGTCAATCATTGGTCTATGCTCACTTTTCACGGACCAGATACACCCGATCCACATACACCGCCTTCACTTCCTCGGGCTCGCGCACGACCGGCGCAGCCCAGACATACATGGCCTCGGCTAGCTGATGAACGCCCAGGTCGATGGTCTGGTAGGTGTCGCCTTTGATGTCCTTGACCGGAATCCTGCGACTGACGACGCCCTTGCGGTTGGCATCGTCGTAGATACCAAGAGTCATGGCCACGCCCTCATCCACGGTCGCCTCGCAGCGCACGCGGAAACGCACGCGCCAGCGGGTGTCAGCGGTCACTCCGTAGCCGCCAAGGGGGTAGCTATGGCAGGCCCAGATGGTGTGGGTGTTGGACATGCGCCTGGCGCGGGTGTTGGAGGCGACCTTGTCCTCTACGATCTTGAAGACATCGGTGCGGCGGCGGGGGATGTAGTCGGCGTCCTGAATGTCGATCCAGTCGCCCTCGGGCAAGCCCACGCATTCCGTGGGAGGCGTGGCGGGGGGGAGGTCGAAGAGGAAGTCCTTGCCAAAGCCATCGGGGAACCGGCGCCCTTGGCGAATCTCGCCGACGTTGTGTTTCCGGACCAACGCCACGAACTCCTGCAACGCGCCTTGCGGGTCCGCCGGCCCCAGGAAGGGCTTGCCGGTGCGACGGGCCGCTTGGCGCAGCGGGCGGTAGCGGCGCAGCCAGACGTGGTCCAAAGGCAACCGTTCGCGCCGGACACGTTCGGTCAACTGGGGATCGCCGAGCACGGCAGCCAGGGCCTGGTCGAAGAGCTCCATGCCGCGGTTCATGTCGTCCAGCTTGAGCCAATCCGACGTATCTACCCGGAAACAGCGGAGATGGACGTCCGAACGCACGACCGCAGCACGCATGGTCTCCAGATAGGCCAGCAGATGCGGGGCGGCAGCTCCGTAGTAGCCGGTCATGAACTCCTTGGTCAGGGCTTTCTCATCGGCATCGGGATTCCAGAGCAAATGGCCCATGAGCCAGGCGCGGAGGCGCACGAAGTCGCCCACCCGGCACCCACTGTCGCCCTGCTCGAACACGCCGACAGCGTTGTGCTTCACGAAGAAGCGGAGATTGGGAGCCAGGACGTGGTAGTTGGGGTGGGGCAGCAGGTAGCCGTGGAAGTTGGTGACGTAATCCCAAATATAGAGCTTGTCGGCGATGCGGCCCCAGCCCTCGATGTCTTCGCGGAATGGCCGGTTCTTCTCGCCGGTAGCTAGGGGCTGGGAAGAGTCGCATTCGATGGAGCAGAGGCGGATGATCACGTTCTGGCGGGGGCGCACGAAGCGGGGTGGCTTGCGGGTGTAGTGGTAGGCAAGAGTCTCCACCAACACCTCGGGGAACTCCGCCTCGATCGCCTCGGCGACACCGTTGACAAAGTGGATGAGCGAACCGGCGGGCGTGCCCTCCTTCTCGTCCACAGCCTGGCAGTCGTCGCATTCACAGTTGCCGCGCCAGTCGTTCTGACTGACGGAGATCATGGTGGCACTGGGGTTGGCCCGGAGGCGTTCACGCACGACCCGGATCATCTCTTGGCGCATGTCTTCGTTGGTCAGGCAGAGCTGGGCATGGTTGTCCACACGCCTGCCCTTGACCAGGCTGTACCACTCGGGATGGTCCTTGAAGTACTTCTTTGGAGGCAGCAAGCCGTTGATCTGGTAGAAGGTATGCACCCAGCCGACCATACCATCCGCGCCGCCGTACTCCTTCGGGATCGAGTAGTGGTCGTGGCCATTGAGCTTCAGACGGGAGGAGAAGATGCCCATGTGGCGCTGCTCGTCCTTGGTCACCAGCCTGTGGGAGGTGAAACAGCCGTCGGAGAGCTGTAGGTAACGGGTGGCGCGGTCGCGCACCACGGGCGTATAGGCCACGTCCAGTTCGGGGATGGAGAGGGTCGGACGCTTCGGTATGTGCGTCTCGCTCATGGTCCACCAACGGACACCGATCACGTCCTCCAGAAAGGTGGTGACGGCGTACAGAGTGCCCCGCCGGGGATGGCCCAGAAGCACCAGATCCTGCCCCACGCTTTTGATCACAATCGCATCGTGGCCCAGCTCATCGACCTTGAGATTGGGGAGGAGTTGGCGGGCGAGCGCACTGTCGCCTACCGTCAGGCGCGGCTTGCCGGCGGGGACCTTGTCCTCGGGAGCGATGGGTAACGTGGCACCAGTGACGGCGCTCAGGTACTCCTGCAACTCCCGGGCGGCGGTCGTCTCGACCGGCTTGGGCTGCTTGGGCAGCACGATCACGTAGTCGCTCTTGCCCGCGACGGCGAGCGGGATTGCATCATCTGCCATCACCATTCCTCCCACCAGAACCAATGTAGTTGCCAGGTATTGTCGGATGGTACCCATCGTCGGTCATTTCCCTCTCAGCCCGATCTTCTCGAAGGGGATAGGCTCGAAGCCGGGCAGCTTCTGCCAGATCCGCGGCAGCTTGCTCAGGTCGAGCGGCTTCTCCGAGGTCTTGGCGGGCAAAAAACGGAAATCACTCATCTTGAATGCCGGGTTGTCCTTGCGCTCCACCCATTCCGGCTTCACGCCCTTCCGCAGGTCAATGGGCGTCTTGACCCCGACGAAGATGTTCTGCTGCATCACATTTCCCCTGGGATGCAGAGGGTCCTCGTCAAGCACCCGCGCCAGCCGGGGATAGCGTTCCTTCCAGAGCGGGCCCAGATAGTCGAGCTTCTCGCATTTGGCCTTGAGATTCCAGGAGCCGGGCTTGTCGAGGGTGATCCCACGGGGCCCGCGCGCATCCACATGGATGCCCCTCATGGTGCCGATGAAGATGTTCCCCCGGATCGTGTTGTCGCGGCCGCCACCGAGCAGCACGCCCCGCCCCAGAGCACCGTAGACGATGTTGCCGACGACGGTGTCGCCGCTGTCGCAATCGTCCAGGTAAATCGCCTGGGAGCCGGAACCGCCGTTGTCCGGCGTGCCGTGGACGTAGTTCCAACGGACGACGTTGCCACGCGAGGCCCAGTCACGGCCGGTATAAAACACGCCCACATCCGCGTAGAGCAGACAGGTGTCGTGAATCTCGTTCAGCTCCAGCACATGCTCGTTGCCGCCATAGGAGACGCCACCGGTCGGGCAATGGTGAATCAGGTTGTTCGCCACCCGATTGCCGCAGCCCCCAAGCGTCACGCCTCGGCCCCCGCCCCAGTCGTAGCGGCCGAGATGGTGCAGATGGTTGCCCACCACCGAGCAGTTGCCCTTGGTCAGGGTCTTGCGGTCGCCAGCGGTCATGGAGACGGCCCTGGAACCCGTGCGCCTCACCTCGCAGCCGGTCACATGGTTGTCCGACCCACCGGAAGACGTGATGCCAGCGAGTCCCATGTTCTGGACCAGGCAATTTCGCACGCGAGCGTTGCTGCAACCACTCAACTGAATCGCCGAGCCACTGCCATTCTCCAGCACCAGATCCCGGAGAACAAGCCCCGTGACCTTGGTCGCCTTGATCAAAGGGTTGCGGCAGAGCGAGACATACACGGGGGTCTCGTTCACATCCGCCGGCGGCCAGAAGTAGAGCTTGTTCTCCTGTCGGTCCAGGTAGTATTCGCCGGGCTGGTCCAGCTCCTCGAAGACATGGAGCGCGTAGAACTTGCGCTTCGAGGTCTTGTGCCTAGGGTTGCCAATGCCATAGCCATGCTTGGCCGCGAAACGCAGTTCCTTGGTTTCCTTGTCATAGGTCGCCACCTTCAGCGCCTCGTCGGCCCACTCGTAGCACCAGAAGCCGTGCAGATAGACCCCTCGCGAGATGTCCCACTGCTTCGCCCGGTCGTTGGGGAAGCGGAAGGAACCGGGACGGTAGACCTTGCGCGTCACCCAGTGAATCGGGTCGGACGCACCCCCATCGATCACCTCGGTGAAGGCCGTGAATCCCTCGTTCGGCCAGCGGGCCGACTGCATGGGCTTGTTGCCGAAGATCACCTCTTCGCAGCCCGGCGCGCGGAACTTGGCCGGCATCTCCCGCAAGGGGGGGAAGCCCTCGGCCTTCAGATCGGCCACCAGGACATGCTTCTTGGCCTCGTCAGAGATCAACGTCTTCGCTTCGGACGCCTTGATGGGCCTGAGTTTCCTCACCTGCCGGGCACCCGTGATCTTCGCCTTGCGCGGGGCGGTCGAACGGATCACCAACGGCGCCTCCTTGGTGGCCCCGAGCGCCGCGTCCAGCACAATGCCATCCGCCGCATAGTATTCCCCCGGTGCCAGCCAGATCGTCCCCGGCTTCGCCTCCCGCGCCATCACCAGAGCCCGCTGGATCGTCGCCAACGGCTTGTCCTCCGTCCCCGCATTCCCGTCGTCGCCCTGTGGCGACACGTACAGATCCCCGGCCAGAACGGCCGTGGCAGAGATGGAGAGAACAGCAGCAACCCGACGCATCATACCGGACTCCTTTGGCACAGGGAACACCACGCAGACAGCCCCGTACGCTACAGGCCGTCGGCCCCAGCGCAAGCGACCCGGCCAGTTCCGAGCCTCAGCAGGAAGCGGCCTATCGTAGCCACGGGTGTGAACCCGTGGGACAGCGCCAACCATGGGTGAACCCCCGTAGGGCGTGAGCCCGCCGCTGCGCAGACTGGGGTTTCCGTAGACCACCGATTAGCACCCATGGCTACTGGATTTCGCCCCCTGGCGGGGCTCCGGATGGGTGGTGCTGGACCTCGCCCGTTGGTGGAGGCCTGGGGTGGGGCCAGCCTATTCTGGCTTGTAGACGCGCACCCAGTCGATCTCCATGCCAGCCGGGTAGTGCTCCGGGTTGGTCGGGCCGGAACCGTTCACCCAGCCACCACCAACCTGCATGGAAAGGAGGAAGTAGAAGGGCTGGTTGAAGGGCCACTGCTTCTCGCCCTTCTCGGCCACTCGTGGGTAGGTGTGGCTGGGTTTGCCGTTCACGGTGAAGACCAATTTGTCCGCACTCCACTCGCAACCGTAGGTATTCCACTCGTCGCGCTTGATCTTGGCTGTGCTGCCCTTCCTAGGGGTATTGGTCTTGTCGACCTTGAGCGTGTAGACCGAATGCACCGTCTGGAAGATCTTGTCATCGAAGTTCAGGTGCTCCATGAGATCGACCTCGCCATTGGCGGGCCAGCCCTTCTCCGCACCCATCATCCAGAGCGCGGGCCACGCGCCCTGGGCACTCTTGAATCGCGTCCGGATCTGCACCTTGCCGTACTTGAAGGTGAACTTCCCCTTGCTGGTCACGCCGGCCGTCAGATAGGGCACCGGGTCCTCCGCCTTCTTGTCATTGACGATCCCGCGCAGGTGCAGCACCCCGTCCTTGATTTCGAGCAAACGCGGGTCCTGCGACATGGTGTTGTTCCAGTCGGACTTACCCCGCCAACAGCGCGACCAGACGGCCTCATTCAGCTTGGTGTCCGTGAAATCGTCTTCCCAGACCAGCTTCCAGCCGGGAAGGTCGGATTGCCTGGCCGAGGCAGCCGCCCCGCCCTTACCGGTGTCCGGAGCTGCCAAGACGCCTGCCGCCGCGATGAGGCCGATGGTGAAGCACATGAGACGGTTCATTCCTGTTCCTATCTGCTGCCGCCGCCAACGGGCGATGCTGTGGTTGCCTTGCCGTGCTTCCGGGACTGCCGACCGCAAGGCCAAGGCTTCAACCTATCCCCACTGCCCCGAGGCGACAAGCGCACCGAAACCCATGCTGTCTCACATCGACAGCTCGTCTCTGGTCTTCCCCTGATCAGACCGCAATGGCCGGGATACCCTCTGGGAAAAAAGTAGGGCCGGAGTGGCGAACGCCATTCCGGCCCTACGGTCTTGCAGACGATTCGAGGCTACTTAGCAGCCTTGGGAGCCGCGGTCTTGCAGCAGCCCTTGGCGGCCTTGGCGGCGGCTGCGGCCTTCGGGCATACAGCCTTCATGGCGCAGGCTTTGGCGGCAGTTGCGGTCTTCGGGCATGCAGCCTTCATGGCGCAGGCTGTGCCAGCCTTGGGGCACCCAGCCTTCTTGGCACAAGTCTTGTCGCAGACCTTGCCAGCCTTGGCACAGGCTTCGGGGGTACAGGCCTTGGCGCACGTGGTCTTCGCAGCACAGGTCTTGTCGCAGACCTTGCCGGCCTTGGCGCAAACGGCGGCCGAACACGACGCCACGGCCACCTTCTCAGCCTTCACGATCTTGATGACCTGGACCTTGGGAGCTGCTGCCTTGGGAGCAGCCATCCCGCAACCACGCGACTTGGAGCACTGCGCCGAAGCCGTCACCGCCACCATCCCGATCACAACTGCCGCAGCCATCACGATTTGCTTGATCATCCGATTACTCCTGTGGGCTTTTTGTCTCGCCGCCGACCCGGCACTCGCCAAGGCCAGCTGCGATTCTTTTGTGAAAAATACTCTTTTCTTGACCCGATGCAACCCGGTCGGTTCCCTGCCCTTGTGCTGATCTGCCGGCGGCGGTTCCCAGCTGTCCGCGTATAGAAACCTGGGCACGCTCTTGCAGGTCTGGGAGCCCTACGGTACAATCCTGTGTCATTCCCCTCCCCGAATACCCGGAAGGAAGAACCAACATGTCGCTCCGCCATGCTGTCCTGACTGCCCTTCTCGCGTGCACCCTAGCGCCGGCCCAGATCCAGCGCGTGTGGCTCAGCACCCGCAGTACCACATTGGCATCCCTGACCGTGAACTGGGAAACGGCGGCGCCCGGAGAATCGGTGGTGGAATTCGGGCCGACCAAGGCCTGTGCCCAGCGGCTCATTGGTCGGACTGGCAGTCGGCGCCACCATGTGGACATCCCGTTGCCCGCCAAAGGACCGCTCTTCTACCGGGTGCGGACGGGCCCCCATCGTTCCGAGCCAGTTCTGGGTCCGCGCTTCGATGGCGACGAACTACGCATCGCCGTAGTCGGCGACTGGTCGGGCATTCGCCCGCTTCCCGGCCTGTTTGCAGACCGACCGCAAATGGTCTTGACCGCCGGCGACAATGTGGGTCGGCTCTGGGACGGCAAACAGAAGGGCAACCGACGCAATCTCGCCCCTTACCGGAAGCTGATCGACGCCTACCCCGAGCTGTTCAGCCGCGTGGTCTTCCTCCCGGTCCTCGGCAATCACGACCGCGAGATCTTCCCGCGTGGCCCCAAGCGCTACCCGGACAAGGCCACCTACGACGTGGAGGCCACCGCCTTCCGGGAGTTCTTCGAGTTGCCGGAAGACGAGTGGAAGTGGCAGGTCGCCATCCCCCGTTTCGGGGTCCGTTTTGCCGCGCTGGATCTCAACCACACCAGCGACTTCGGGACCACCTGGCAGACCTGTCATGACTTCACGGCAGGATCTGTGCAGTTCAATTGGTTCGAGCGCTTGACGCGAATGGCCGAGGAGCCCTTTGTCATTGCCGTGCAGAACGAGCAGAACGTGGCCATGCGCGGGCGCGCTGGTGGTGCGTGGAAACCACTGTTCGACCGCTGTGATCTGGTGGTGACCGGTTTCGGTTACTACGCGGAGTACGCCGAGACGGGGAACACGTCCTACTACAACACCGCGATCAATGGCGGCGGCGCGCAATACAAGGACCCGAAGGCGAAGTTCATTGCCGGGAAGGACAGCTACCTGCTGCTTACCTTCCGACAGAACGCCCCGGCCATGGCCGCGCTGAAGGGACGGGACGGCAAGGTGCTCTTCCAACGAGAGCACGCCTCGCGCCTGCGAGGGCGGGCGAAGCTCCCCAAGGCCCCATCCCAGCCCGACTTCACCGTGGCAGTCGATGGCGACGACACAGCAACTGGCGCGCCAGATGCCCCCTTCCGCACGGTTGCGCGCGCTCGTGATGCGGTCCGCGCCCGGCACCGCAACCAACCAGACTTGGGCCGCCCCGTAGTCATCGAGATCCGCGGCGGCAACCACTGGCTCGCCGAGACCCTGGAACTGACCAAGGCAGATTCAGGCAGCGCCAGCAGCCCAACCATCTACCGTGGTGCAGCGGGGCAGCAGGCGCTGCTCAGCGGCGGGCGCCCGATCAACGGTTGGCAGGTGTTGCCCAGCGGGGCCTGGCGGGCCGCGCTGCCCGAGACCGCGAAGGGCGACTGGCGCTTCTCCCAGCTGTGGATCAATGGGCAACGCCGCTACCGCCCTCGCCTGCCCAAGCAATCCTATGCCCGGATCGCCTCCAAGGCCCCCTCCTCCCCAGAGGCACCGGAGGGTCGCTTCAACCGCTTCCGTTTCCACAATGACGAGATCAAGCCCGAATGGGTGGGCAGCGACGCCGAGATTCTCCTCCCGCGCCGCTGGTGGATGAGCCGATTTGGCCTCGACTCCGTCGATCCCGTCTTGCACGAGGCAACCCTGACCGGCGCGGTCTGGGGAGGCAAGAGCTACACCTGGACGCGACCTGAGCGCAACGACCGCTACCTGGTCGTCAACGCCCCCGGCTCCCTTAGTGACCCCGGCGAATGGCAACTGGACCGGCAACAGGGCTGGCTCACCTACATCCCCTTGCCGGGAGAGACGCCCGCCAATACCGTCGCCATCGCCCCCCGGCTGGCCCGACTGGTCCGCTTTGTTTGCGGAGATACGCTGGACTCCGGCGTCCGGTATGTGCGGTTCGAGAACCTCTCCTTCGCCCACACGAACTGGAACCTGCCCGCTGCCGGCTACAGCTTCCCCCAAGCCGAAGTGAAACTCGGCGGGGCGATCACGGCAGAGGGTGCGCAGGATTGCGCCTTCCTCGACTCTCGCTTTGCCCACACCGGCGAGTACGCGATTGACTGGGGCTTTGGCTGCCGGAACAACCGGGTCGAGAACTGCGAGATGACCGATCTCGGCGCGGGTGGCGTGCTCATCGGCAGCAAGACCGGCGGCCATCTTCCGAGCCCGCCAGCCAACCGCGAGGGCAAGGAATGGGTGGTTTCCGGCATCACCGTGCGCGATTGCCGGATCGCCCATGGTGGGCGGTTGCACATGGCCGCAGTCGGCGTCGGCATCACCCATGCCAACTACTGCCTGATCGATCACAACGACGTGTTCGACTTCACCTACACCGGCATCACGGCCGGCTGGAACTGGGGATTCTCCCCCAGCGACTCACACCACAACATCATCTCCTACAACCATATCCACGACATTGGGCGGGGCCTGCTCAGCGACCTGGGTGGCATCTACACCCTCGGTGTTTCGCCCGGCACCGCCCTGATCGGCAATCACATCCATGACATCACCCGCCTCAAATACGGCGGCTGGGGGATCTACCACGACTCCGGCTCATCCCACATCCTCTCCCGCGACAACGTGATCCATGACACGCGCGACGGCTCGTTCATGCAAGGGCGCGGGAGAGACAACCACCAGATCAACAACGTCTTCGCCAATGGCGAGGAAGCCCAGCTGTACCTCTACAACAAGGACGAAACCGCCGCCGCAGCCCTGGAACGCAATCTCATCGTCTGGCAGTCCGGGAAACTGATCTCCGGCACATGGAAGGACGATAATTTCCGCAGCAACCGGAACCTGTACCACTGCGCCAGCCAGCCACCGGAGTTCCAGGGAATGGCGCTTGCCGACTGGCGCAAAGCAACCGGGCAGGATGTGGATTCTGTCGTGGCCGACCCCAAGTTCGCCGACCCCGATACCACCGACTTCCAGCTCGGTCCCGATTCTCCGGCTTTTGCCTTGGGCTTCCGGCCACCGAATCCCGCTCTTGCTGGTCGCCGGACCAAACCGGAACCGGCCCGCGACACATGGCCGGGACCCGCGTGGCCACAAGGGAAGTCCGATCCCCAGCCACGTCCGTTCCGGGCCTCATTCGAAGGCCTGCCCAACGGGAGCCAACCCCTGCTGCCCGATTGCTACCAGGATGACGAGACCCATGCCATCCGCATCACCGACAAGCTGGCCGCCGCCGGGCAGAACTGCCTGGAGTTCGTGGACGGGCCGACCCCCAGCAGCTGGAACCCGCACTTGGTCTACACCACCAACTGGCGCCAGGGAACGCTGCGCTGCGAGTTTGCCCTGCGGCTCCAGCCAAACGCCGCGCTCACCCATGAATGGCGCACCTCCATGCCCCCCTTCGTAGCCAGTGGACCGACCTTTACCATCAAGGGGGACGGGACGCTGGCGCTGCCGGGCCACGACCCCCTGCACATCCCTCGCGACGCTTGGGTCCGCTTCCAAGTCGAATGCGATCTCATGCCCGGCCCCGATCGCACCTGGTCGCTGAAAGTGATGCTGCCCGACAACACCGTCGAGCGCTTCGACAAGCTCGCGCTCTCGGCCAAATTTGACCGCCTCGGCTGGCTCGGCTTCATCGCCAATGGCACGGCGGATGTCACCTTCCATCTGGACGATGTGTCCCTCGGCCCCGTGCCAAAGGCCAAGTAGCCACGGAGGATCCCATGCGCCCACTTCCCCTGTTGATCCTGGCAAGCGCCCTGGCCACGGCACAGATCACCCTGGACTGCGAACGACCGGACGCCCTCCCCGCTGGTTGTCAGGCAGGCGGAGCGCTGGTGGCTCGCAAGGGGCACGAAGGCGCGGGAGTGCTCTTCGAGAAATTGGCCCATATCCGGGTGCCCACCACTTCTTGGCTCAAGGCCAACGAGGGAACCATCGAGTTCATGGTACAGCCTTCCTGGCCTGCGGGGGACACCGGCCGCCACTCCTTCGTCCACCTCGGTGACGGCAATGCCCATATCACGGTGTTCCGCCATAGTGGCACCCATGTGCGGTTCGTCTACAAAGGGGACCCGGCTGCCTGGCGTTCGGCAAGCGTCCGCACCGGTCCCTGGGCGAAGGACACATGGCATCGGGTGGTCGCCTCTTGGCACACGACAGCACACAATGGGCTGGTGCTGTACTTGTCAGTGGACGGGAGGAGGGCCTTCGCGTCCCATGCCCGCCCCCTGCCCAAGGTACCAGAGTGGACTCTGGTCGGCAGCCGTGGCCAAGCCGAGCCGGCCGATGCTGTACTCGACAACGTCGTGCTGAGCCCCACCTTCACCCTCCCCTTCCCGAAGGAGCCAGTTGCCCGCCGGATCGAGGCGAAAATCGACACCCGGGGCGAGGGCAAGCCCATGCCACGGACCTTCAGCTTCGTCACGCCCTGGAACTCCTCGACCAACCCCATTCCCTTCGACCAGAAGCACCCCTACTTCCGACGCTTCCAGGAAGCCGGCTTCGATCTGGTCCGGCTGGTTGCCTTCTCCGAAACCTGGCTCTGGGGCACCCGCGTAACCCGGGGCGAAGACGGCAAGATCAAGCTCGACTTCAGTGACTTCGACACCTTGCTGGACCTCTACCGCGCGGGCGGCGCCGAACCCTATATCCGGCTCGCCTACCACACCCCAAGGGTCATGACCAGCGCGGCCAGCGGCAAAGGGCACAACTACTCCGCCCCAACCAACCCGGACGAGTGGGACGAACTGATGCGCCGCATTGTCACCCACTGCAACGTGGACCGCCAGCTTGGCATCCGCTACTGGGTCACCATGCTCAACGAGGCGGACATCTCCATCCGCCGCGGCCAGACCACCTGGGCGCCCATCCTGGATCTCTACGAACGGACCACACGCATCGTGAAAGCCATCGACCCCACGGCCAAGGTCGGTGGCCCCGCCACCTGTGGCCCATTGCCCGGCAGCCAGGAAGAGGACATCCGCACCTTCCTGCGCTTCTGCAAGAAACGAAACCTCCCGCCCGACTTCCTCTGCTTCCACGCCTACAGGCGACCGCAACCCCGCGACTTCGAGGACGCGATCCTGGCGGTGCGCCGGGTCGTGGCCGAGGAGTGGCCCGGGCTGAATCCCGAGTACTTCCTGGACGAATGGAACCTCTGGGTAAACGACTCCAGGCAGAACAACGAGTATGCGGCCGCCTACCTGGCCGCCGCAGTGCACTACCAGATGCGCGCAGGCCTCACCCGGTCCTCCATTGTCAGCTTCAACTCACACCGCTCTGCCGAAGAGATGGCCAACCGTGGCGTCACCCGGCAAGGCCCCTTCAGGAAGGACGATCTCCCCATTCCCTCGGCGCGCTTCTACGCAACCAAGCTGGATCTGGACGGCAAGCAGCGCCCAGTGCTCTACACCCATTCGGTCCCAGGAAAAGGGCCGCGCAAGCCCTATGTCTTCGGCCGCTACCGCGTCGCCATTCCTGCCGACGGCTGCGCCCTGCGCACGGCAACCGCCCAGGGCATCGAACACGACAAGGGAGACGGCACCCAGATGCAGGTCGTCGTGCGCAGCGAGGGCCGGGAACACCCAGTCCTGCGCGCCGACGCCCGCAAGCCGCAGTGGCAGGAACACCAGGTGGACCTCTCTCTCTTCGCCGGAAAGACTGTCGAGATCGAGTTCCGCACCGATTGCGGTGCCAACGGCAATGTGAGCGCCGACCATGCCGTCTGGGGATCACCGCAGCTTGTCGCCCGAGACCAAACCGTCTTCGACTTCTGCGCCCAGATCGGCAAGGCGGAGACGGGCTACGTCCTCCTCGCCAATGACTGGCATGTGCAGGACCCGAGCTTGCCGTTGATCAAAGGCAACGTGCTGACCCCCGCCTACTTCACCTATGTCCTCATGAACCAGCTGCGCGGGCAGCGCCTGCCCGTCTCGCTGGCTGGACGCGATGGCATCCACGAGAGCAACACGGTGGGAGCCATCGCCTGTCGGGATGGCAAAGCAATCCGCATCCTGCTCTGGCACTTCGATCCTGAACGGGCGGACTATGCCCATATCCTGGGCACTCCCGGCGCCATGGTCGAACGCCAAGTCAACATCGAGTTGCTCGTCCCCAATGGCTCCTCATGGCGACTCAAGCGCCAACTGGTCGACGCCACGCACTCCAACGCCTACACCGACTACGTGCGCCTTGGCAAAGACACTCAGGACGGGGCCTACAACCTGACCACCGGCACGGTGGACACGGTGGAGAACTCCCGTCTCACCGCCCCCGACGGCCGGCTCCGCCTCTCCGTCACCTTGCGCGACCTCTCCGTCTCCCTCCTCGAGCTCCAGGAAGACTGAGCCCGGGTAAACCAGGTAGGCGCGCCGGGCCCCGGTGCGCAGAGAACCCTAGACGTGGCAACGGCACAACGCCCCAGACCGCGCGACATCGCCCCAAGACCCGTTCACC
>JABGQJ010001329.1 GCA_018648945.1 Victivallales bacterium | reverse complement strand
GGCTATTCACCGGCAGCAACTACACCGCCGCCGACCGGCGGCTCACCGCCAAGATCACCGCGGTCAACGATGCCGTGAAGGGACCATTCGACCAGGGGAGCGACCCCCGGGACTTCCGCCGCGAATTCGAGAAACCCAAGAGCGCTGATATCCCACGTGCCCCCCTCGCACCCATCGTCGATGGCGAGCCCGATGACGAAATGTGGCAAGCCGCCAGTTCGGTCGAGCAATTCTACCTGATTGGTGGCAAGGGGCTTCCCCGCACCAAGACGCGTGCTCAGTTCATGTATGACGACAAGCACCTCTACGTGGCCATGACCTGTCTCGAAGCAGCCCGCAAGAAGCCACTGATCAAGAACGGGGCCATCTGGGGCGACGATGAGGTCGAGGTCTGGATCGATACGAACGGCGATGGCAAGACCTACCGCCAAGTCATCGTCAACGGCGCTGGATCCCAGCTGGAGTTCAACGAGGACGGCACCACCGAGATCGGTGCCCGCGTGGCGGTCCACGTGCGCGAGGGGCATTCCTGGAGCGTCGAGCTGGCCATTCCCTTCGCCGGGTTAGGCGCAGTGCCCAAGCCAGGGGAGAAGTGGCGGCTCAACGTGGCGCGCCATCGCCCAGCCGGGAACGGCTTCCCCACGGAGCTGATCGTCTGGGGGCCGCTCAGCAGCGGCTTCAAGGAACTGAAAAAGTACCCGACAGTGACCTTCCGCTAGGAGGAGCCGGTATGCAGAGCCGACGAGAACGGGTCCTGACTGCCCTCAACCACCGCGAGCCCGAGAGAATCCCCTTTTCTTGGGGCTTCGGCTCGACCGGGGAAATGGGTGCTGTCCTCCAGCAGCACTACGCCAAGCGCGGCATTGACTGGGCCACAATGCGCCGGGAAACGGACGATATCGTACGCCTGGCGCCAAAGCCCTACGAACCCCCAACCGGCAATATCTGGGGCATTCAGACCCAGCGCAGCGACTACGAGAACGGCAGCTACAACGAGTTCTGCAATTTCCCCTTGGCCGGCATGACCGATGCTGCCCAACTCGACGCCTACCCCTGGCCGGATGCAGCCATCTACGACGACACGGGGTTCTCCGACCTCGTGAGCAAGGCCAATCCGGAGCACGGGCGCGC
>JABGQJ010001328.1 GCA_018648945.1 Victivallales bacterium | reverse complement strand
TGTGGCCAGTTGCCGGGCCGCCGACCCGGTGACCCCGACCTTGCTCACCGTGGATCTGACCTTCACACCGGGCAACTACTTCGTGTATGGTCCCATCGCCGATATCGTGAATCCCGACTGCTACGCGATCACCGTGGGCTGGCCGATCCGGGTCACTCGCAACTACACGGGAGTACTGCGCGCCGCCTGCGCGCCCCGGCCGTTTACTTTCACCTACCAGAGTAGCTGGGAGGAGTTCGCAAAGGCGGATAAATCCTATGTGGGCGCTGCCGAGGTCCGTGCGAAGGGGTGGGATGCGTTCCGGGACAAGAGCCGGACGCGGGGATTGGGGCGGGCACCGTCCGTCGAGGAGATCCGTTTGGGTATGCTCTATGCGGTTGGTTCCGGGGCCAAGGGGCTGTTTGGGTACATCGATGCGACGGAGATCTGCGGCAGTCTCATGTTCCATGGCAGCGAAGACCTGCCCGAGGTCTGGCGGACGGTGGGCGAGATGTCTCGTCGCTTGCGGTCGGTTGGTCCCCTGATCGAGGTGTCCCATCCCGTGGCCCATGCGCGGACGACGCGAGCGAAGACCTGGCTGCGGACGCTGCTGGTTGGGGATTCCGCCGCCTTGGTCGTGGCGGTGAACGAGGACTATGACTCGGTCGCGAAGGGCTTTGCCATTCGTCCTGTCGAGGGAATGCCCTTCGGTTTTGCCGATCTGCCCTGGCTGCAGGCGAATGCCGTGGGGCGCGTCGAGCCGGCTGGGATCAAGCCACTGGCATGTCGTCGCCAGGGGGCCGGACTCGCGTGGACCGATGATGTCCACGATGGTGCTGTCTACGTGGTGGCGGCGAATGTCGGGGCACTGGCCGCGATGGCTCGACAGGCCAAGGCCATGGCGGTTGCCCAAGTGGAGGGGATCGCCGAAGCGAAGGCCATGCGCGACCGCCGGGCGCAGGTGGAGACCGAGAAGGTGAAGGCGCTGCTTGCCTTGCCCGCCGAGCGGCGTCTGCGGGGGACTCCGGTCAATGGCTATGGCTGGTCGGACAAGGGGTTCTGGAACCCACAGAGCGAGAAGTACAACACGACCGATTTCTGGGAGAAGAAGGGCACCAAGCCGCTTGGCGTGGCCTGGACGGCCAAGGTGTCGGCCAAGAGCA
>JABGQJ010001327.1 GCA_018648945.1 Victivallales bacterium | reverse complement strand
AGGTACCACTCGTTGGGCTGGTCGATCTCTTCGAGCAGATTGAAGGCGTAGTATTGGATGCCCTGGCGAGTGTCCATGCCCGAGCCGTACTTGTAGGCCTCGGTGCTGGTAATGGTCTTGGCCTCGGTGTCGATCTTGGCGATCTTGAGGGTGGCGTCGGCCCAGAGGTAGCGGAAGTAGCCGAAGAGCCAGGCGTCGTCAGCCTGAGTCCAGCGTTCGTGTCGGTCGGAGATGTACTCGATGACCGAGGGTTCTCCCTTGACCTTGTCGCCAGGAGCAACCAGGCTCTTGATGCCCACAAAGCCCTGGTTGGGCCAGCGGGACAGGGTCATGGGCTGACGGTTGAAGAACAGCTCGAGGGTGGGGGGGGACGGCGGCTGACCGAAGCCACGTACAGCAAGCTGACCGTACTCCATGATGCCCTTGGCCTTCAGATCGCATTGCTGCACCTTCCCGCGGCCCTCTTTGGGGATGCGCTGGAGGATCGCTGGATCGGTGACGGGGGTGAAGCCGATGAGGCGGGCACCGCCGTAGAACACGGCTTTGCCCTTCTCTTCGGCCCGGTAGACCACCGGCGCGGCTTCGCTGCCCGAGTCCTCGGCAGTGAGTTCCAACGGGCCCAGTACGGGGTACTCGCCGGAGAGGATGCGGACACCAATCGCGCCCTGCACACCCTTGGCCTTGATGGCGCGGACCGCATCACGGGCGCGAGTCAGGGTGGCGAAGGGGCGTTCGAGCGTGCCGTCGTTGGTATCTCTGCCTTTGGGCCCAACGAACACTTCGGCGGCGAACCGCTCGATCTTGGGAATCTGGGTGCGAGTGGCGGCGGGATCACGGGCGGGCAGTCCCTGGGCGACACGGTCGAGTTCCCGGATGCACTCGCGGGCCTCGTAGCGATGCACCTCGGGATACGCCTCGGTGGCCGCGATCTTGGCGTATTCGGCCTTGGCGGCCAGTGGGTTCCTCTCGGCCAGATAGCTCTGGGCCATGCGCAGGTGCGCATAGCTGCGGAAGTGGGCAGGGGCGGCCTTCAGGGCGACGGACCGGGTGCAGTGCTTGCGGACGGCGGCGAAGTCGCCCGCTGTCCAGGCATCCGTGATGACTTGGAACAACTGGGCGATAGCTTCCCGTTGCATGGCGGTCTTCATCTGTTCCGACTCCTTGACTCCATAGG
>JABGQJ010001326.1 GCA_018648945.1 Victivallales bacterium | reverse complement strand
TTCTACGCGTGCAAGCGCATTCCCTGGAACCACGCCATCTGGCATCTGTTCGTCCTCGGCGGCAGCGTCTGCCACTTCTTCGCCGTGCTCCTCTACGTACTCCCCTGGGAAAAGCACTAGCCTGAACCGTTCCCGCCCCGAACATGCCGCCGCCGCCCTCCTTGCATCCTGTTCCCGCCGTGCTACTTTTGCACCCCTCTCAATAAGGGAGAGTGAGCACCTACGAGTTGGGACTGGCCATGCTTCTGACGATTACTTCAACCCATTCCCCTGCACCGGATCTGGGCTACCTGCTGCACAAGCACCCCGCCCGCTGCCAGGAATTCGAGCTGTCCTTCGGCTCCGTCTATGTCTTCTTCCCCGAAGCCACGGAGGCGCGTTGCACGGCCGCGTTGCTGCTGGATGTGGACCCGGTGGGCATGGTCAAGGGAAAGCGGCGCCGGTCCGGTCCCAGGGATCTGTTCCAATACGTGAACGACCGGCCCTATGTGGGGTCTTCCTTCCTGAGCGTCGCCATCGCGCAGGTGTTCGGCAGTGCGCTGAACGGTACCTGCAAGACCAGGCCCGAGTTGCTGGTGCAACCGCAGGAACTGGTCGCCACGATCTCCGCGCTGCCGTGCCGGCGAGGTGGCGAGGACTTCCTGCGACGGCTCTTCGAACCGCTTGGGTACGAGGTGACCACGACCCGTCAGCCGCTGGACGAGGAGTTCCCCGAATGGGGGGAAAGCCCCTACTTCACCGTCACGCTGCGTGGGACTGTCACGCTCGCCCAACTGCTGACCCACATCTATGTTCTCGTGCCCGTGCTGGACAACAACAAGCACTACTTCATCAGCAGCGACGAGGTGGACAAGCTGCTTGCCAAGGGCGAGGGGTGGCTGGCCGATCACCCCGAGTGCAAGCATATCACCCGGCGCTTCCTCGGCTTCCGCCCCAGTCTGGCCCGGCAGGCCTTCGCACGCCTCGCTGAAGAGGCCAGCGACGAGGAGGAGGAAGAGGTAGCAACCCCTGCGGAAGACGATCGGGTCAGCCTCAATGACGCCCGGCTGGGCGCGGTCACGGCCGCGATCCGCAACTCCGGCGCGAAGCGCGTGCTGGACCTGGGCTGCGGCGAGGGACGGCTCCTGCGCGAACTGCTGAAGATGCGGGAGATAGAGAAACTGGTCGGCATGGACGT
>JABGQJ010001325.1 GCA_018648945.1 Victivallales bacterium | reverse complement strand
ACCTGGCAAGCCGACTTCGCGCCCGCCTCGGCCACCGTCTTCGCGCTGCTTCCCCAACGCATCGCCTCCCTGGAAGTCGTCGCTCCCAAGACCGCCGAACGCGGCCAGCCCTTCGCGATCACCGCCCGCATCCTGGACGCTGCGAAGGCCCCCATTGCCGGGCTCCTCCCGATCCGCGTGACCATTCGGGACGGGCAGGGCGCGGCGAGCGAATACAGCGATACCTTCGCCATGAAGGACGGCGTATTCACCCTCAGCGGCTGGATCGCCCTCAACGACACCGGCGGCACCTGGTCCGTCACGGTCGAGGATCTCGCTTCCGGCCGCTCGGCTCGCCAGTACTTCAGCGTTCCCGTCAGGTAGAGCGACTCGCGGCGCCGGTTACTTCCCCAACGGGGGGATGAAGTCGAGCTCGGTGATGCTGTTCCAGAGGTTGGACGTGTTGCCGAAGCAGGTGACGCGGAGGTAGCGAGTGCTCTGGGCCTTGCCGAAGGGATATGTCTCCAGTTCGGTGGTCTTGTCACTGGAGTTCCCCTTGTGGGCAAGTTGCCAGGCCTTGCCGTCGGCGGAGGTCTCGACCTGGAAGCTGGTGCTGCGCTTGTCGCCACTATACCAGGCGATGCGGATGGCCTCGACCGACCGGGGCTTGCCGAAGTCGAAGCCGATCCACTCCTTCTCGCCACTGGCGGACCAGCGGGTCTCGAGGTTGCGGTCGAGGACGTTCTTGGGTTCATTGCCGTCGTCGTGGCTGGCGGAGATGGTGAGGCCGCGAACGGTGACGGGCTTGGATTTCACGTGGGGCTTCTGGGTGCTGCCGGGGATGACGGTGGGGACGAAGCGGACCTGGTAGACTGTGCTCGCCTTTGCCTTGCCTGTGACGGTGACGCTGGTGGTGCCGGGGAAGGTAGTGGCCTGCTGGACACTCACCTTGGCACCGGTAGTCATGGCGGCCATGGTGGGAACGCCCGTTGTCTCGGGAGGCAACTGGACAGAATAGGTGAAGACGTTGGGGGAAAAGCCGCTCAGAGGAGTGCCATTCACCATGAGCTTGTCCAAGCGCGGGGCCGTATCAACTGCCAGCTTCCAGGAATCGAGCGGGGCAAGATGGATCAGTGGTTTGGACTCAGGATCGAAGGCGAAGCGCGGGACCATGAGCACGGAGATGGTGACGTTCTGAGTCTTC
>JABGQJ010001324.1 GCA_018648945.1 Victivallales bacterium | reverse complement strand
GGTGACCAGGCACAGCCGGTCAGTACCGATCCGGGCAAGCACGCGGGCCTGCATCTGGAATTCCCATTGGTCCAGGTCGGTGCGCGGGCTGGCCGCCGCGATATCTTCCAGGAATGCCTCCCAATCTGCACCGTACCTGAGCAGAAGCTCCTCGTAGGGCGCGGAACCGAGCCCCTCGCCGCAATGGCTGACTTGGAGCAGCGTCGTCTCCGGCCCCAGCGCAGGCAGGGCCGTGCACATCCCCTTCACCGTCTGGTAGAAGGTCTGGTCCAAGGGCGCGCCACCGCCGTTGGTGATAACCAGGTCGTAATCGTCGGCACAGACAGCACCGGTCCAGCGGCCCACGTCCCGACAGCCTGCCGCATGGGCCTTCTCCAGATCACCCGCATAGACACCGGCGATCTCGCGTTCGTCCGTAATCGCCACGTTGAGCAGGAAGTCCACCCCCACTTGCCGCGCCACGGCCAGCGCGGCTTCATGGCAGGGGTTGCTGGCCAGAACCCCATTGTCGGCATTTGGATCGACCAGGGCCCGGTAGCCATGGAAGCGCTGGATCGTGGCCAGATCAACCAGAGCCGGGCAGACGCCCTTGCGTCCACCGGAGAACCCAGCCATGAAGTGGGGTTCGATGTAGCCGGTCACGATCCTGAACCCCGCCTCGGCGAACCGTCGGCAGACTCGGACCGGCGGCTTCTCGGAGATGCTGACGAGTGTATCCGTCGCCTCGGCGCGGTGATCGACGACCCGGACCCGTTTGAGCACACTATCGCCCACCAGTTGGCGGTGTTCCTCGGCCGTGCTAGGTCGGTGCATGCCGGTGCCGACCACAATCTCGATGGCGGCATCCGGAACGCCAGCTGCGTTCAGCTCGTCCAGCAAGGGCGGCAGGAACACCCGGTTGGGCACCGGCCGGGTGATGTCGGAGATGGTGATGACCACCGACGCAGGCTGCCGCTCCCGGACCAGCTTCCGCAGGGAGGGGGTGCCAATGGGGAAGGCAAGAGCCTGCTGCACCGCAGCCAATGGGCCGGGCAGGGCTGGCGCGCCCAGCGCAGTCAGTACGTCCGCGCTGTCGGGGACTCGGACGTCCAGGCCATCCAGGCCATATCGCAGATGAACCGACTTCGTTGCCATGGGGGTTAACTCTCCTGAAGTTCACGCGGGACGACCTGAACAGCAGACTATACCCCG
>JABGQJ010001323.1 GCA_018648945.1 Victivallales bacterium | reverse complement strand
CCGCCGTATCCACCAACGCCTCCAGAAGCCGGGACACATAGTCCTCGTCGGGAATGCCGAGATAGCGGACGCAGCGAGTGGCCGGTCCCGCATGGGTGTGACTGCAGGAGACCATGATATGTGCGGCGGGAACACCGGTCCGTGATGCCACGTTCCGGCGTATGGATGCCACATCCTCGTGATGCAGGCCCACCAGATCACAGGTCACCAGGAGAACTGCTCTGGAACCGTCAGCAACGTAGAGCGCCCCCGCCTTGAGCTCATCATGGACTGCCGTGCTGGGCCCGGGGCGGCCACCATAACCACACAAGTCAACTCCCACCGGGGGGGTAATGTCCGACTGCGCCGCGCCAATCATGGTTCCTGACATGTTCTGTCTCCACTGCTCTATTCACCTAACATATGCACGCGTCGTTGTGGCCCCATCTTCCCGATCGGGGCGACGGGGATACGGTAGGGCCGTGAGGTCTGTCGTGCCATTCGGCGGGATGAGACGAGGGACTGCCGATCGGGTCCCGACCGGTTTCGGTCAGCCGTAGTGGGACTCGGCCTCGGCCCAGTTCCCGGGGAAGAGTTCGTCGAGGCGGTTGGCGGGAGGACCGTTGATTCGTCGCAGGACGTCTTCGAGGTAGGCGAACGGCTCGATGTCCATGGCCCTGCAGGTCTGGATCAGGGACAGGAGGATGCCGGTTGCGTCCCCTCCGCGCTTGCTTGCTGCGAGGAGCCACTTCTTCCGTCCGATTGCCAGAGGTCGGATCGCGCGTTCACTCCCACAGCTGCCCCGGCCCGAAACCACCCGCCAACGAGCCACCAGAAGCCCAACTCTCCCCCCGACGACCCGGGGCAACTGCCCAGACACAGCCGCATGAGTTTTCGAGCAGGACGGGTTGCACTCGGATGGAGTTTTCGGGAGGGACAGCTTGTCGCAACCGCGGGACATGGGCAGGTGCGCTGTGCCCTCGACGCCCCGGTCCCGGCCTCTCAGATCTGTCCCCATGGTCACCGGACGAGACTCGGGCCCTCAAGTGAGCGGTCCCCCCCGAGATCCCCGATCAGGACGCCTCATTCGACCGGCGGACGAGTTTATTGACCCTACGGCTGGCCGCTGCAAAGGCGGCACCGGCAAAAGATCGCCGCCGACCGATCCCCGGGCTCGGATCGGTGAAGGAAATCCGTTCCCCTATCATTCGGGATCTCTC
>JABGQJ010001322.1 GCA_018648945.1 Victivallales bacterium | reverse complement strand
GGCCGCGATGCTGGGCCGGTCCTTGCCGCTGGGCACGAAGGGAATGCGGGTGAAGACGAAGCAGTCGATGGCGGCATGGTTGTGCAGTTTGGCGTTGTTGGATCGGAACTCGATGCGGTGCTTGCCCTTGCCGAGCGTCACCGTGCCGGGTTTGACCCAGGCGATGTAGCGTACGTCCGGCTTGTTGTCGCTGGCGATGTTCATGCGTCCGCGGGTGTCGCTGACGAAATCCACGGTCTGCCATTCCCCGCTGTCCAGCCGCCAGTCCAACCCGCTGCGCAGGGGATTGGCCCGGAGCCAGAAGACATAGTCGTCCGCCACCAGCGCCTGGAACGTGTACGCCGCCCGCCCCACGGTCTTGCCGTTGAGGTGGGACAACCAGCGTCCACCGGAGAGCACGTCCTTCTTCACCGAGTCGTACCAGTTGTGCCCCTTCATGTTGGTGTCGGTGCTGGACTCGCCCTCGATCCAGATGGCGTCTTTCGCCGGAGCGGGCTGGGTGGCGGCAGCAGAGCCGCCGGGCTTGCTGGCCCCGGAAGGCACGAACCCATCATCGGACAGGCAGAAACAGTCGATGGCGCCGTGGTCGTCGACGCCACCCGCGAAGCGGAACCCAAAGACATGCACCCCCGGATCGAGCGCCAGGTTGCCCACCTTGACCCAGGCGATGAAGCGCAGGTCGGGCTTGTTGTCCGCCGCGATGTTCATCTGCCCGCGCACGTCGCCTTGGAAGTCAACGGCGGTCCACTTGCCCTCGTCGATGCGGTAGTTGAGCATGCTCTTCACCGGGTTCGCCCGCAGCCAGAAGACGTAGTTGCCCTTGGCGGGGACCCGCACCTGGAAGGTGGCCTCGCCGGGACCGGTATCGGTGAAGTGGGACAGCCACGCGCCGCCGGAAAGCACATCAGTCTTGACCTTGTCGTACCACCACGGGTGCGGCTTGGTCGTCTTGGTGTTGGCCGCCTCGCCCTCCACCCAGACACTCGTTGCCTGCACGTGCGTGCAGAGGATCAGGCTCAGCAAGGCGATCAGGGAACGGGTAGTTCTCATCGGGGTAGTCCCTTCTGTCAGGCGTCGATCTCGACCTTGCGGACGGTCAGGTTGGCGTACTCGGCGATCAGCGGAGACATCTGGCGGAAGCCAATGCGCCCTCCACCCAGAACGGGACCGTAGTCCTCCCCATTGTCATGCCACTCGAAGAGG
>JABGQJ010001321.1 GCA_018648945.1 Victivallales bacterium | reverse complement strand
CTCAATCGTGGTGGCATGGGCAGCGAGATCACGTCTGCGGAGGAAGCCGCCCTGCTCGATGTAGTACGCCTCCAAGTCCTCCGCGATGTCATTCCTGACCTTGTTCCGGCCGTAGAACCGGTCAGTGGCCGCCTGGAGTCTCTCTTCGCGGCTGCCGGTGGCAGTCTGTTCCTCTTCGACCATTCGGCGAAGGGTGACGGCGAGCTTCGGATGCCAGGGCTCCGTTCCCCCATCCAACAGCGCAAGCGTGGGCGCCACGACATCCCCGAACGTCCGGGTGCCATAGCGCTGCAGCGTGGTGATGCACAGATCCACAACAGAGGGAACCGGAGCCATCTTGATGTCCCCGTCGCCAGGAATTCCGTGGCGCATGTACCAGTCGATGGCATCCTGCGAGAGCGGCGCGCGTCCCTGCCCACTGAGGGCTTTCACTTCCTGACGTTGCGCGTCATAGATGAGCAGAGGAACTTCGCCGCCGATGGAGCACTCGCCGTGATCCGTGACGACAAGCGCCAGGATGGTGGCCACCGCCGCATCCGCCGCGTTTCCGCCCCCCTCCAGGATCCCGATTCCCGCCGCGACTGAGTCGGCACTGCCCGCCGCAACGACCCCGGCCGTGCTGCTTGCCTGCCATCCGATCTGCTGTTTGCCTGTGTCTGTCATTTGCCGGCCTTCCTGGCTTTCCTGATTTTGGGAATCGGTTTGGGGGCGGGAATGCGGCCGAGGCGGCTGGGATCTCCCGCCATCCAGGCAGGCCCAACGTCCTTGGGTTGGAGCGGGGAGTAGCGCACGGGGCCGGCCCTGGCTTCATCGCAGCCAGTGTCAGGTTTGCCGTCGCGCGGCTGGCCATCGATGTCGGTTGCCGACCCGGGCGGCGGCGCGTTGACATTGTTGTAGTTGACCGAGGAGGGATCGATGGCCGGGGAACCCGTGGGGGGCAGACGCCAGATTCCGCCGCGCTGCTGCAGTTTTGGGTCAGCAATCTGGATGCCGGGATTTGAGTAGCCAGGCTTGGCGGCGCCGGTGGCGTACACCAGATTGCCACGCCAGGTGCTATTGATGCTGCCATCGTCACGGATGAGTTCCCCCTCGGACCCGACAACGAGGTTGCCGATGAAGTTGTTCTCGACCAACGGCAGTCGAATGGTGGTCATGGGATGTGTGTTGGGTTGCCCCACGTAGATGCCCACCTTGCTGCAGTTGACGATGGTGTTGTAGGCCACAACCCCGCAC
>JABGQJ010001320.1 GCA_018648945.1 Victivallales bacterium | reverse complement strand
ATAGCCTGCCGACCGGTGACGCAGGACCAGAGCGACCCGTTTCAGCCTGCCGCAGGCGACCATGTCTTGGAGGGTTGTGAGTAGCCGATCGCGGGAGATGCCGACCTGGGCGGCCACCGATTCGTAGAACTCGGGACAGAGCTGACTGGTGCCTTGCAGGACCTGCACCACGCGCCGCTCGGTCTCGCTCAACGGCGGCAGCTCATTGGTGTGCATGGCAGGAGACGCGGTCGAGGGTGCCTGCCGACCGAGGATGACATGGGTTCGGAAGTGGCGGATGGCAGGCAGGACGAGGACCTCGGCCGGGCCCAGCAGGCGGCGGGCCCGCGCCAACCCAGCGTCGAACGCGGTCTGTTCCGCGCCGTAGGTGAACCAGAGATTGGGCAGCGAGTTCCACGCCAGATCCCCTTGCAGGTCGGCAATCGCTTCGTGGTTGCCTCGTTCGTAGCAGTGGGTGATGTGCGGGTCCTCGATCAGCTCGGCGATCTGTGGCTCGTCGGTCGGGAACTCGATCCGGGCCGCGCACAGGGCGGTGGTAAAGCCCATCCGCCGGGAGTCGAAGATGCCACCCAGGCGGCGAGCAGTGCCGGTTTCGAGCAGCTTGGCTGCGTGTTCCAGGAGAGTTTCTTCGGAGATTCCCAGAGCTTGCGCTGCCGCCGCGAACGGTCGGGGGCAGAGGGGCAACCCCTGTTGGAGCGCGACGAGGATGGGTTCGGGGACCTCGCTCATGGCCGCCTCTCTCCTGGCTGGTAGGTGCAGCGCGGCTCCTCGGCCAGGTAGTCACCGGTGCCCTCGTAGGCCCGGGCGCGACAACCGCCACAGGAGCGGACGTAGCGGCAGGTCCCGCACTTCCCCCCGTAGCGCTTCACGTCGCGCAGATCCTGGAAGACGGGCGAATCCTCGTAGAGAGAACGGAAATCGTGGTTCGCTGCCCGCAGGTCACCACAAGGGATCGCCAGGAAGCCACAGGGCTGGAGGATGCCCGTGTGGGAGATGAAGACAAAGGCGCCGCCAGCCAGGCACCCACCCATGGGGCGTTGCCCCGCTGAGCCATCGGTCGGTCCCGTCTCGTCGGCGACGCGGACAATGTGTGGCGCACAGGTCGTTTTTACGCGGATCGGGGCCGTGCGGGAGACCTCGGCCACCCAGTGGAGGGCGTCTTCATAGGCCTCCGGAGTAACCTCCAGGTCGGTCAGCCCCGAGCCACGGCCAGTGGGCACCAGGAAGAAGATGTCAAAGG
>JABGQJ010000132.1 GCA_018648945.1 Victivallales bacterium | reverse complement strand
GAGCTGGGTGAAGGACATGAAGTACCGGGCCACATCAACCATGCAGTCGGAGTCGTCGAGCACGACCAGCCCGCCGGAGCCCATCATCGCCCCGATCTCGGTCAGGGCCTCGTAGTCTACCGGGGTATCGCAGAGGGATGCGGGCACGCAACCGCCACTGGGCCCGCCGACCTGGACCGCCTTGAGGACATGCCCCTCCGGCACGCCGCCGCCGACCTCCTCGACGATCTGGCGTAGGGTCATTCCCATGGGGACCTCGATCAGGCCTCCGCGTACCACCTTGCCGGCAAGGGCAAAGACCTTGGTGCCTCGGCTTTCCTCGGTGCCGACGGCCGTGGCTGCCGCTTCGTTGCGCAGGAGCCAGGGGACGTTGGCGAAGGTCTCCACATTGTTGATCAGGGTCGGTTTGCCCCAGAGTCCATGTTCGGAGGGGTAGGGCGGGCGCAAGCGCGGGGTGCCGCGACGGCCTTCGATGGAGGCGATGAGCGCGGTTTCCTCGCCACAGACGAAGGCGCCAGCCCCCTCGCACACCGTCAGTTGGAAGCTGCCGTCCAGGAACCCCCGTTCCTCGCAGAGGCGGATGGCCTCGATCACTCGTTGCACTGCCAGGGGATACTCGGCCCGGATGTAGAAGATGCCCTCCTGGGCGCCCACTGTGGCGGCGGCGATGGCCATGCCTTCGATCACGCGGAAGGGGAAGGACTCCAGGATCATGCGATCCATGAAGGCCCCCGGATCCCCCTCGTCCGCATTGCAGATCACCACCTTCTCCGGGCCAGTCGCTGCCCGAACGGCGCGCCATTTGGTGGCGGTGGAGAAGCCGCCGCCGCCTCGTCCGCGCATGCCGTGGTCGTCCAGATCGCGGAGGATTCGCTCCCCATCGCCGTGTTCGCGACAGGCAACCAGGCTCTCGAAGCCGCCGTGCGCCAGATAGTCGTCTAGATCCAGCGGGCTGGCGTGTCCGGCATCGGCCAAGGCACGGGGATGCTGGGGACCGGTATAGGCATGGATATCGCCCCGGGCTTCATCCAGCAGGTAGCGGGTCACGGGCTCGAAGTAGGGCCCTTCGTAGAGATGCTCCAGGAGGGTGACCAAACGGGCGCGGATGGGCGACACGGCCCCCGTTGGCGTCAAGTGGCGGGTGAGAATGTCCCGGACTTGCTCCGGGGCCACCCGACCGTAGCGGAAGCTATGCTCACCAATCCCGATCTCCAGCAGAGGCGACTCGAAGGAAATGCCCGTGCAACCCACGCTTTTCAGTTCGGCAGGCAGGTGGTAGCGGGCAATCTCCTGGCGCACGGCGTCGGCCACCTTCCCCGCGCCGGAGGCAACGCAACTGGAGCAGAGGCAGATCCTCACCTGGGCCTGGCCGCGGACCCCGCCGCCAACCACCGACGCAGCGGGCGCGGCGGTCTGGCGCAGGAAATCCTGCAGGACCTCATCGGTGCGGGCCGGGGTTAGGAATCCATAGGTGATATCGTCGATTTGTACGGCCGGGGCCAGCATGCAGCAACCGAGACAGGCCACTTTCTGAAGGGTGAAGAGCCGTTCCGCATCCGTGTCCTGCCCCTCGGGAATGCCAAGGGCTTTGCGGAAGGCCTCGTGAATCTCGTTGGCGCCCTTCACATGGCAGGCGGTGCCGATGCAGATCTTGACGAAGTGCTGGCCAGCGGGCTGCAGCCGGAACCCGGAGTAGAAAGTCGCGACTCCCGCGATGTCGGCGGGGCGCATGTCGCTCAGCTCCGGCAACAGCCGTAGCGCTTCCTCCGGCAGGTAGTTGTACCTTACCTGAATCGCCTGGAGCACAGGCAAGAGGTCCCCTGGTCCGCGACCATGTTCGCGGACCACACTCTCGATTTCCTCGCGGGTTACATCTGGCATTTGCTTAGTCATCGGGATTCAGGGTTCAGAATTCAGCATTCAGGAGTCAGAAGTCAGAAGTCAGGAGTCAGGAGCTGGTGAGAAGCAGTAGTCCCGCTCTGCGGGATCGGGAGTCGGGAGGATCAGTCATTGTTCGGGAAGGCGTCTCCCGCATTCCGGCTCTTGCCTTCTCCCTTCTTCCTTCTGAATTCTGAATTCTGACTCCTGAATTCTGCATTCATTCCTTCCCCACCAGGCAGTAGAGGTGAAGGAAGCCGCGCAGGTAGGCGCGTTTGCCCCGGAAGGCGAAGGTGCTCACGGCAGGTTCGCCCAGCTGGTTCTTGGCCAGGCTCTTGAATTCCTTGGTGGCAGCGAAGACATGGGTCAGTCCTTTCTGATCGGTCAGGTAGACGCGTCCCGCGGCGATCACGGGGGAGGAGTAGAAACCCTCTTCGTATTCCTGGCGCCAGTGGAGCTTGCCGGTCTTGGCGTCGTAGCAGCTGACAATGCCGGCTGCCGTGCTCACGAAGACCAGACCGTTGGCGGCGACGGGACTGGAGACGTCCGGCAACTCGTCCTCCGTTTGCCAGGCGATGGTGCCGTCCTTGTCGGTGCCGCCGGTGTGGATGGCGGCGAGCATGGCGTAGTCGGTGGTGAAGTAGGCCAGGCCATCCGCGTAGGCTGGCGAAGGGCCGACCTCGCCGCCCATGCACTCGTTCTGCCACAGCTTGTTGCCGGTCTCGGCATCGAAGGCCATGACAAAGGGCTCGGCGTTCAGGTAGACCTCGGTGCGCTTGCCGACGGTGGCCAGGGCGGGCGTGCCCCAACTGGCACCCACCTCGCGTTTCTTCTCCCAGAGCGTCTCGCCAGTGGTCGCGGCCAAGGCGATCAGGCGGGATTCGTCAAAGTGGTCGTATTGCACCAGTAGGCGTCCCCGGTGCACGACCAGCGACGAGGCGTGTCCGTAGGGATTGTTGGGCGGTCCCAGATTCCGCCCCCAGATGCGCTTGCCGGAGAAGTCGACCGCCAGCACATCCCCGGTGGCATAGATGGCATAGACCCGTTGCCCGTCGGTGGTGGGGCAGGCGGCGGCAAAGCCCGTGTCCTCGCTGACCTCGGGGAGCTCTGCAGGACTGCCTAGGATGTTGGCGGAATCGGCCGTCCAGAGCAGCGTGCCCGCGCCTGCATCGTAGCAGTAGATGTCGCGGCTCTCCTGGTCCCCGCCAGTGATGAAGAGCTTGCCGTCCCAGAGGATCGGCGAGCTGAAGCCGTGGCGCGGGGTCTTTACCTTCCAGGCGATGTTCGTGCCTGCCTTGCCATCCCAGGTCAGGGGCGGGGTCATCGAGGAGTCGGCCAGCCCGACTGCCCCAACCCCCCGGAAGGCGGGCCACTGGCCCTTGGCATCGGCAAAGCTGGGTGGTGGCCCAGGATCCACTGCCACCTTGTCACCGTTGTCCTTCTTGCCCGAGGTCCCGCCGTCGTCGCGTGGCCAGAGGATCACGCATGAAAATATGGCCAGAGCCACGATTCCAGCCACCATGCCCCAACGCCGCACGGCCCGTTCGGACGCCTCATCCGGTAGGTCAGCCCCCGGCAGGCCTAGGCCGGTGGGCGAGGAATGCACCCAGGCTGCCGCCGCCAGCAGCAAGACCAGCAATCCCCCGCCAAGCACCCGAACGCCGCGCCTGCGAAAGGCCTGGACGCGTTCCGCCTCCGTGCGGATCTCCACATCCAGCGTCCGATAGGCCTCCTTCAGTTCCTCGTCCCTCGGATGCCGAGCAGCGGCGTCCTGCAGTTTCACCAGGGCCTTGTGATTGGCCGGGCGTACGCTCTTCTCGTGCAGAGCGTGAGCTCCCAGCCAGGCGCCCGCAACCGCACAGAACACCAGGGCCACGGCGATCAGCACCGCCGCACACTGACGCAGAGTTCCACCGCCGTTGGGTACAGGTTCAGCCATCGTTTCTCGCTTTCTCCAGGGCGTGTTGCCGGGGGCAGGAGGCGAAGCAGCGTCCACAACTGACACACTCGGCCCGGTCGGGTTCGTACCCGTCCCGCTTCAGCCGGACTCGTAGGCTGATCAGCCGCATGCCGACCAGCAGGCCAAGGAAGGCACCAAACCAGCGACCGCCATGGGCCAGGCGGTCCCGCCTGGACTGCAGGTCCTGCTCCAGCTGTTCCCTTGAGCGTGGGCCGCTATGGAATGACTTCGAGATCGCGGTGGGTTCGGCGCCCCCATCTTCCGCGACGAATTGGGCCGCGAGCTGGGCATCCTCATGGAGAGAACTCAAGGGCTTGCCAAGGTAGGCGCCAGCCCAGGCGCCCGCAGCGACCAGAACCGGCAGCAAGAAGGCGGCAAAGGCCAACCCGCGCACCCCTCTGGTGCGGGTCTCGGCGGTCCGTTCCGCCGTGGCCGGCAGAATGGCATCCATGGGGCAGGCATCCTCGCAGAGGCCGCAGACGACACAGTCGTCCGGGGTGATGCTGAGATGTCGCCAACTTAGGTGGCTCATCCAGCCCAAGAGCACGCCATAGGGACAGACAAACCGGCAATAGGGCCGGCTCACGAATACGCCCACCACCAGCGTGGCACCGCCGAGCAGCAGGATGGGCAGCGGGCCGGAGAGCCGAAACAGAGCCACAAAGGGGTCGTATTGACAGACCCAGTAGGCGGTGCCCGTGGCTGCCAACAGCACCGACAGCCCAAGGTACACGCGAGGAATCAGGCGAAGCCACTCCGTCGCCCAGCGCGGCAGACGGCGTGGGTAGCGGGCCACCAGTTCCTGGATCGCCCCCAGGGGGCAGACAGCCGCGCAGAACACCCGGCCGAAGAGTAGGGCTGCCAGCAAGGGAAGCACGAAGAAGAAGAGCACCGAGGCAGGTACCGAGACGCCTGGATTGCAGAGGGCTTCCGCCAGGTTCTGGAACGACCCCACCGAGCACACGCACCCACGCCGCACAAACCCAAAATAGGCCAGACAGAACACCGCCAGCGCCACCATCCCCCGGCGGGACCGGCGGACCAGTGCCAAGTAGGCCGCGAGGGCCAAAGCCAGACCAAGCACGCTCACATCAAGCCACTCGCTACCCACGCTGCCAGGAACCGGCCAAAGGGATCCGGGCGTGCTCCGCCCACTCGGAAGCTCAGGACGCGGAAAGCGCTCACTGCCAATGGCCCGGCCCGTGCCGAGCAAGCCAAGAAGAACGGGGGCGAGTATTCGTTTCATCGGTTTCCAGGAAGGCGGGTTCATGCGAGCCGGTGAAGTATACACGCTGGCAGGACTACTGGAAACCCGATGTGTCCGCCGCCGCGGGAGATCGCCGCAGGCAGACCCATTGCCAGCCGGAAACCGCAGCGCACAGCCCCAGGGCCAGCAGGCATACGGTGGCGCGGGGCAAGCCGGGCAGCAGGCCGGGACGGAGGATGAAGAGCGCCCCCGCCGCCAGCAGCACCGACTCGTACCATCGGTTGGAGCGCAGCAGATAGCCTTGGGTAACTGAGGCAAAGGCGAACATGGCAACCAGCGCCACCCCGAACACCCAGGCCGCGTGCCAGACAGAATGGACCCCAATCAGCAGCAACCGATGGTTGAAGAAGAACATGAAGGGCAGGATCGCGGTGCGCAGGTCGTAGGTGAAGCCCTGGATGCCTGTGCGGATCGGGTCGGACTTGGCGATGGCGCTGGCCGCATAGGCCGCCAGACCCACGGGGGGAGTGTCGTCGGCCAGGATGCCGAAGAAGAAGACGAAAAAGTAGACCGGCAGGCTCTCCACCCCGGTCAGGGGCAAACCAGACAGCTTGGCGATGGTGGGTGCCACTACGGCGGCCATGACGATGAAGTTGGCCGTGGTGGGCAAGCCCATGCCAAGGACCAACGACATGAAGGCGGTGAGAATCAGCAGCAGGGCCAGGTTGTTGCCAGCCAGCCGCGCGACCACGTCCGTCACGAGACTGCCGGGGCCAAGGGTCATTACCCCGACGATGATACCGGCGGTGGCGCAGGCCACGCCAATTCCCATCATCCCGCGCCCACCCGCGACGAGGCTCTCCCAGAGGAGAACTCCCGCCCGCCGCCAGCCGTTCCGCAAGCGATCCCCGGCTCGACGGGAGGAATGGAGTTCACGGACGGCCACCAGAGCTGCGAGCAGGACGATGGCCCAGAAGGCGGCCAGCTCCGCAGAGAAACGCTGCACAAGCAAGACAACAAGCAGCGCCAGGGGGAGGAGGAAGTGGATCCCGGAGAAGAAGGTCTGCCAGAACCGGGGAAGCTCCTCCCGGGGCACACCCTTTAGCCCCAGCTTGCAGGCCTCCAGGTGGGTGATGTAGATCAGCGCCAGGTAGGAGACGATGGCCGGCACAAAGGCGGCCTTGACAACCACCAGATACTCCACATTGGCCGTCGACGCGATGATGAAGGCGGCGGCCCCCATGATTGGCGGCATGAGCTGGCCGTTGGTACTGGCGGCGACCTCCACCGCTGCCGCCTTCTCCGCCGGGTAGCCCGCGCGCTTCATCAGCGGGATGGTGAAGGTTCCGGTGGTCACCACGTTGGCGATGCTCGATCCGGAGACCAGCCCGGTCATGCCGCTGGCCAGCACCGCCGCCTTGGCCGGGCCGCCGCGGTGAGTGCCGAGCAGACTGAAGGCAAGGTCCACGAAGTAGTGTCCGCCCCCGCTCTTCTCCAGGATTGCGCCAAGCAGAACAAACAGGAACACCATGGAGGCCGAGACACCAAGGGGCACGCCATACACCCCCTCGCTGCACATGGTCAACTGCGAGATCACCCGGTCCAGACTCAACCGTTTGAACGCCATGAAGGCAGGCAGTTCCGGACCGAAGAAGCAGACTAGCACGAAGAAACCCGCAATCACTGGCAGGGCCCAGCCCAGCGCGCGCCGCGCCGCCTCCAGAAGCAGCAGGAGCAACGCGATTCCGACCACCCGGTCGAGCGTTCCCGGAATGCCGCCTCGTTTGGCGATACCCGCGTAGTCCAGCGCATAGAAGCTCGCAGCCAACACCGCAACGACGACCAGCAGGTAGGCAAGGATGCTGCGCACCGGCCCCAAGGGCTCATGCGAAACAGGGTCTCGCAGTCCTCGCCGCCGCCAGTGCGGGAAGCTCAGAAACACCAGGCCGATGGCAAACGAGAGGTGGATTGCCCGCACCAGACCCGCATGCAGGGAGAATGAGAGGTGCAGCTGGTTCAGCAACCATGTGCTGTACGGCAGGGAAAGCTGGAACAGGCTCCAGCTCGCAGCCACGGCAGGAAGCAGCCATCTGCCGCCGGGAAGCTGCGTCTCCGAGCCGTATTCCACCTCTTCTACCAGGTGTTCCAGTTCTCGGGCTTCGCGTTCCTCGGTGGTTTCTTGCCGCATAGGCTCCTTGTTACTTCAGGAATCCGGCTTCCCGGAAGTACCGCTCGGCACCCGGGTGGCGGGGAATTGTGTTCCCTTGGTTCGCCATGGCCTTCGCGTCAAGTCCGCGGAACGCTTCGTGCAGTTCGCGGATGCGTTCCAGATTCTCGAAGATGCCCTTGGTCAGGTCATAGACCATCTTCTCGTCGGCCTTCTCGTTGGTGACCAGGGTCGCCAACATGCCGATGGTGGTCACATCTTCCTTGTTGCCGTCCTTGAAGTACACCTTCATGGGGATCTTGGTCGAGGCGTAGTAGGGACGCTTCTCGATGAAGGCCTCCATGCCCGTGATCGGCACGAAGCGCACGGCCCGGCGCCCGCTGACCGCTTCCATGATCGCTGCCGCTGGATGCCCGACGGTGTAGAAGAAGCCATCGATCTGGCCATCCTGCAGAACCTTGGGGGCTTCCGAGGCCTTCAGGCCCTCGGCCTTGAAGTCCTTCTCGGGATCGATGCCCACGAAGCGGAAGATGTCGATCGCGTTCTGCCGCTGGCCGGAACCGGGGTTGCCCACATTGATGATCTTCCCCTTCACATCGGCCAGCGTGCGAATGCCGCTGGCTTCGGTGACGACGAAGGTGATGGCCTCGAAATGGAAGCTACAGATGGACCGGAGCGCCTTCTGGGGGCCCTTCGCCTTCCATTCGCCCAAGCCATTGTAGGCCTGGTACTGGCGGTCGGACTGACAGATCCCCACATCCATATCGCCGCTCAGGATCGCGTTGATGTTGACAACCGAGCCGCCAGTTGCCTCGGCCGTGATCTTCACACCCGTGTCACCGGTGCGCTCGTTCATCACCTTCATGATGGCCTGGCCCACTTGGTAGTAGACCCCGGTGACACCACCCGTGCCAACGTTGGCAAACGTCGTCTTGTCCTTGCCCTCCTTGCGCGAGCAACCAACCAGTAGTAGAACGGACGCTACGATAAGACAGGCAACGCGATTCATGTGGGGCTTCCTGTGCCTATCCCTAGGCGATGAACTGGGGCAATGGGAAGGTCCGGGTCAGTTCCAGGACCTCCTCGGCAACCTTCTCAGGCATGGACTCATCATCGATATGGTCGATCACCTTGGCGATCAGTTCGGCGATCTTTACCATCTCGGCCTCCTTCATTCCGCGGGTGGTCACCGCCGGTGAGCCAACGCGGATGCCGCTGGTCACGAAGGGGCTCTCCGGATCGAAGGGGATCATGTTTTTGTTGACCGTGATGTCGGCCTTGTCGAGCGCGGTAGCCGCGATCTTGCCGGTGATGCCCTTGGGGCGCATGTCCACCAGCATCAGGTGGTTGTCCGTGCCGCCGGAGACGATCCGGAAGCCCTGCTGGGTGAGCGAATCGGCCAGCACGGCAGCGTTCTTGACGACCTGCTGCTGATAGGCTGTGAACTCGGGCGCCATGGCTTCCTTGAAGCAGATCGCCTTCGCGGCAATGACGTGCATCAGTGGACCGCCCTGGATGCCGGGGAAGACCTGGGAGTTGATCTTCTTCATCAGATCGGCCTTGGCCAGGATCATGCCGCCACGGGGCCCCCGGAGCGTTTTGTGGGTGGTGGTGGTGACCACGTCGCAGTAGGGCACGGGGTTCGGGTGGACCCCGCCAGCGACCAGGCCGGCCACGTGGGCCATATCGACCATCAGGTACGCGCCCACTTCATCGGCGATGGCCCGCAGGGCGGGGAAGTCGAAGAAGCGCGGGTAGGCGCTGGCGCCGGCCAGGAGCATCTTGGGCTTGCATTCGCGGGCCTGTTTGGCGATGGCATCGTAGTCGAGCACTTCGCTCTCGGGATCGACTCCATAGGCCTCGAAGTTGTAGAGCTTGCCGCTGAAGTTGACCTTGTGCCCATGGGTGAGGTGCCCACCGTGGTCGAGGCTCATGCCGAGGACCGTGTCGCCCGGCTGCAGCAGGGCAAAGTAGACGGCCATATTGGCCTGGCTGCCGGAGTGGGGCTGCACGTTGGCGCCCTCGGCCCCGAACAGCTCGCAGGCGCGCTCGATGGCCATGCTCTCGGCCTCGTCCACATGCACGCAGCCGTTGTAGTAACGCTTGCCGGGATAGCCCTCGGCATACTTGTTGGTCATCACCGAGCCACAGGCCGCGCGCACGGCGGCGCTGGCGAAGTTCTCGCTGGCGATCAGTTCCAGGCCGCGGTCCTGGCGGTCGATTTCCGCATCCAGCATGGCGGCGATCTCGGGATCGACAGCGCGCACGGCGGCGTTCTCGTCGTGGGTCAGGGCCTCCAGCTTGTCGAGGCGGCGGGCATGCCGTTCGTCGCCGCTGAAAGCCTCTCCCAGCCAGGCCTGCACGACCTCGGTCGTTTCGTCGTCGGTCATGTCCTCGCCGCCGGTCACCAGCACATTGGCATCGTTGTGTTGCCGACTCATCTTGGCGTTCGCCACCGTCTCCGCCAAAGCTGCGCGTACGCCATGGAAGCGGTTGGCGGCAATGGACATGCCGATGCCGCTGCGGCAGATCAGGATGCCGCAGCAGATCTCGCCCTTCACCTGGGCTTGAGCCAGCTTGGCGGCGAAGTCGGGGTAGTCGTCCTGCGGATCGCAGCTGTCAGCGCCGAAATCGCGGACCTCGATGCCTTGGGCTGCCAGTTGTTCCTTGACTAGGGATTTGCGGTCCAAACCGCCGTGATCCGCGGCGATGCCAACACACTTTGGGGTGCAGGAACAGGAAGAACACTGACATTGGCTCATAGGAAGTCTCGCTACCACGTTAATGGGGGTGTATGATCGATCACGTTGTAGGTCTGAAATGTACCCTTGCCTGGATGGGACGCAAGAGTGCGCCCTGGATGCCTCCGCCTTGCGGCGAGGGAAAGAGTCACACGAGGAGACCGAAAGATGGACCCAAGCAAACTCCGAGAACGCCTGGAGCAAGGCGATGTCGTGTTGGGGCTGGCCGTGGTATACGGCGCCCCCAGTATCGTCGAGGGAATCTGTCGAGGGTGGGATTTCGTGTGGTTGTGCGGGCAGCACGGCGAACTGGACCTGGCAACCATGCGCCATGCGGTGCGGGCCGCCGACGTGGTCGGGGTGGCGAGTGTGGTGCGCGTGCCGGGACATGACTACTCGGTGCTTGGCCCCTTCGCCGACCTCGCCCCCACCGCCTTGATGGTACCCATGGTCAACACCGCCGAGGAAGCCGAGCACATTGCCCGGTCCCTGCGCTTCCCGCCGCGCGGCAACCGCTCCATGGGCGGCCGCCGGGTCATCGACAAGTGGGGGCTCGACTACATTACCGAACAGCCGCCCTACATCATCGCCCAGATCGAGACCCCGGAAGCAGTGGCCAACGCCGCCGCCATCGCCGCTGTGCCCGATATCGACATGCTCTTTTTCAGTCCCGGCGACCTGCGCCTCCATCTCGGCATCCCGCTCGCCCAAGACAGCTATCTGGAGGACGACCGCGTCCGCCAGGCCATGGTCGCCATGGCCGACGCGGCCCGCCAAGCCGGCAAGGCTGCTGGTTGCATCGCTACCACGCCCGAATTGCTGGAGACCGCTTTGGACATGGGCTACCAACTCGTCAGTTGCGGCGCCGACTGCTCCTTCCTCACGGCTGGCGCAAAGGAAGCCCACGAAACCCAATACGCAACCCTGGCACGCCTGCGCCCCGCCGACTGAGGCCGAGAACTCCTCTGCCCCGTCTTGACGGTGGTCATCGCGGCGATTCCGGACATCCCGGGTCCGGGGTCAGATTCAGCTGGCGTGCTTGTTGCCATTCCGCAGTGACTTCGGCGAACCAGTCGTCCCCTGCTTCGGTCATGGCGGCGATGCGGCCGGGCTGGTCGGCGGCGAGGTCGGTGGCTTCGCCGGGATCACGGTCGAGGTCGTAGAGTTGGGGAGGGCAGGGCGGTTCGACGGGCCAACTGGGCAGGTGGGGATCGATGGCGCAGAGCTGGTGGGGGCTGATGAGGCCGCGCTGGTACCAGACATTGTCCTCGGGTTCCTTGCGGTCCGCTCCCTCGCGCATGGGCCAGACGAGTTTCCATTGGTCCTCGCGGATGGCGGCATTGCTGTGCGCGATGGGCTCGTAGCGGTTGCGCTGCCAGAAGCGCGGGGGTTGTGGACCGATGGGCTTGCCGTGGACGAGATACCGGCGTTGGGGGATGCCATCCAGAGGCAGCTCGCCGGTCCTGCGCAGGCCTGCCAGTTCCAGCAGCGTGGGCAGCCAGTCGCAACAGTGGATGGGAGCATCGAGGGTCCGTCCCGGCTCCAACTCCTTCGGCCAGCGGAGGATGGCGGGCACCCGGATGCCCCCCTCGTAGACCTCTCCCTTTCCCCCTCGAAAGGGCCCGTTGTGGCGGGCATAGCCGCCCCGCAGCCAAGGTCCGTTGTCGCTGGTGAAGAGCACGATCGTGTCCTCCGCCAAGTTCAGACGCGCGAGGGTGTCGAGGATGCGACCGATGCCCGCGTCCATCTGCTCGATCATGGCGTAGAGACAGCAGACCTCCTCGCTGAGAGTGCCAAGCTGGCGATAGCTCTTGGTCAGGGGCTCGGGTGCCTGGAGGGGAGCATGCGGGGCATTGTAGGCGAGGTAGAGGAAGAAGGGCGTGTCGGAGTGCCGACGGATGAAGCCGACGGCTTCGTCAGTGAACACATCGGTCAGATACCGACCATCGAAGAGCTCGGTCTGGCCGTTGCGGTCGAGCACCCACTGGTAGTAGTCCATGCCGCCATTGAGGAACCCGACGAATTCCCGGAAGCCCTTGGCGTTGGGGTGGTGCTGGCGGCTATGCAGGCCGTTGTGCCATTTGCCGACCATGCCGGTGGCGTAGCCCTGGGACTGGAACTCGTCGGCGATGGTGCGTTCCCGTGGCGAGATGCGGTCCAGACCTCGATTGGACGGCACATCCACGGCACCGGTGCGGTGGTTGTAGCGCCCAGTGAGGAGGGCGGCGCGGGCTGGAGCGCAGAGCGGAGATGCGGCGTAGTGCTGGGTGAGGGCAGTGCCTTGTTCGCAGAGCCGGTCCAGGTTTGGGGTGCGCACGATGGGGTTGCCGAAGCAGGCGAGATCGCCGTAGCCAAGGTCGTCGGCCACGATGAGAACCACATTGGTGCGACGGGATGCGCGCATGGTCACAACTCCAGAGGGGGATTGGCGCGGTAGGCAGAAGGAGAGAGGCCGGTGTGGTTGCGGAAGGTCCGGCTGAAGTGTTGAATCGTGCCGAATCCCAAGTGCTCGGCGATGGCGGTGATGGTGAAGGAAGACGCCGTGAGCAGGACCTTCGCCACGCCGATCCGGTACTCAGTCAGGTAGCGCATGGGGGAGAGCCCGGTGTGCTGCCGGAAGACCTCGGAAAAGCGGCTGACCCCGAGCCCGGCGGCATCGGACAACTCGTCAAGCGTCAAAGGGCGACCGTACTCCCGCTCGATCATGGCCAGGGCATGGCGCATGCGCTGCTCGTTTGGCGTGGAGCGGTCGCGACGCTGGGCCGAACGGGCGATGGCACCGAGATAGAGGTCGAGCAGGGCTTGGGTGACAGCGGTGCTGGCCAAGCCAGGCGAGGTGCATTCGGCCCGCAGCTGTTCGAGGGCGAAGGCGACCAGCTCCTCGTCGGGGCTGGCGATCCAGAGACGTTCCGCCCGCTCGCCATTGAGGATCTCGGCAGACTCGCCCAAGTGTTCGGGACATGGCGTCTGGAAATTGGTCATGAAGGTGCGGCAGACCCCGTGCCCGACAATCTGGTAGCGATGCGCCACCTTGGGGGGGATGATGCCTGTCTGCCCTGCCGCGATCTCGATGCGGTGGTCCTCGGCGTCGAAGGAGAACCCCCCGGACAGAACATGGACAGCCTGGAAGAAGCTATGGCTGTGCATGGCCTCCATGCCGTTGCACGAGAGGTAGTCCACGAACCCGGCCAGCAGATAGGGCGGTCCCAACGGTCGGGGATAGACGAGCTTGACGGTTTGGTGTGCCGGTGGCATGGCTGGCCCTCAGGGATGCCGTTCGGCGCGGCCCCAACCGGAACGGAGCGCGGCCAGGATGGCGTCGGCGTTCAGGGGACTCTGGCTGGTCAGTTCGGCCGTTGCACTCTCAGCCCCGTGCAGCGAGAGGACCGTCTCCCGATTGGCCTGGGGCGGGGTGAGTTCCACATTGCGCTCGAAGCGGCGGACCTGGACGCCGGGGAGCGGGGCGAGGAGGTGTTGCCGGAAGTGACGGCCCAGGCTGGCTACCCAGAGGATCCCGTGCTTGCCATCGGGAGCGATCAGGAGCATGGCTCCGGCTTCGTTCAGAGGCTTGATGTGGACGCGCGTACTGCTGTTGGCGGGATGGGCGTCGGTTGCGACCTCGACTCGGTCGCCTGCCTCCCACGGCGCGGGACGCGCCAGCGCGAGCGCTCTCGCCTGGTGCGTCGCCGCGGTGCCATCGATGTCCTCGAAGACGAAGCCGCCGCGCTCCTTGAGCAACACCGTGCGGGTGCGCAGACGGCTGCATCGGACCTGTCGTTCCGTCTGGCTCGGCTCCTCGATAGTGAGCTCGCGCGTGGCCGGGCTGAAGCGCCAGCGCACCTGAGCGACATCCTCGGTCCCGGGGTCTCCGCCATCCGCGTGGCAGCGCAGGGCGACGAAGCCCAGCAAGTGGTCACGCCAGACCGCCCAGTGTTGGATCTGCGACCAGTTGGCTTGCTCGTTGGCCCGGCCCCGTTCCCCGGGAATCCAGGTGCGGTCGTTCCAGTAGGGGGAGACCAGTCTGCTGGCGCACGAGACGGCAACGAAGTCGGGGCGCTCGACATAGTGGGTTTGGGGTGCCCATTCAATGCAGCTGCGGTTGGCGCGCACCCGCTTGGCACGGGAGACGTCTTCGCCACGCGCGCCTTGCAGGATCTCCGCGAACACGCCGTCCAGCCCGCTGTCCAGGGGCAGCATGGGTTCCTGCGGGTCGGCGATGTAGGCCCCGGCCAGGGAGTTGTTCTTT
>JABGQJ010001319.1 GCA_018648945.1 Victivallales bacterium | reverse complement strand
TTGGTGATGGCGCGACAGGGGGGCAGTGGGCGCGTGTCTTCGAAGTCGGTCTCGGGCATCGCCACTAGCCCCAGTTCCTTGCTCTGCTCGGCGATGGCCTTCCCGCCCACGACGACGGGTTGGATTCGGACCTGAGCAATGAGTCCATCGAGCCCCGTGCTCGCTTCGTGGCCGGGCCGGTTGCCCACGAGGACCGGCGTTTCGCTGTCGAAGACGCGCTTGGGAACCCGCGACTTCTGGGAACCGCATGGATGCCCGTTGATGTAGACGGACATGCGCTTGCCTGGCTGGTATACGCCCACGACAACGTAGGGAACGCCGACCCTGAGTTTCTCGTCGGTGCGGAACTCACGCGCTTGCTGGTCGTATATGCCACTGCCGCTGATCGCGAGAAAGACGGTGCGGTTGGGCTGCACCCCGAGCTCGTAGGAGCGCCCGTCCTTGACGCAATGCCACTTGGAGATGAAGGGCGTTTTGGTCTGGGGCGTCTGCGCGAGCTGGACGACCGCAGTCAGGGTCAGGGCACCATCGATTCGCAAACGATCCCCCGCGCCTTGCCCGAGGTCCACCCGGGTTGCCTTGGCACGTGCGAAGCGCAGAGCGTGGGCACCCCGGAAGGAGACGAGTTCCGGCGCATGTGCCCCTTGTGGCGCGTTGGCAGGAGACCAGGAGTAACGTGCATCTTGGGCATGGACGGGTCGCATGAGTCCAGACATGATGGCTGCTATCCCGATCAGGATGAGGGAGGAGCCCGCACGACCTACGCAGGGACAGCGCAAGCTCGGACTTCGCAGTTGTGGGGAGGGAGGAGAGGACATGGCGCTTGCCTTCCGTTGGCTTGCCTATCTCTGCTCGGGTAGGCACGTACCGCGAGACCAGTAGCGTAGTGCGCGTCCTCGCCTCTGGCCAGCCTCGGCAGCGCGGGATTGGGAGCGGCAAAGCCCCCCCCAGTTGCGGGGAGGCGCATGACCGGCTCCGTGCGTTGCTGGGGAGCGGTGGCCTGATGCGTGCAGTGCCCTCTGGGAAGCGGCGGGACAATGCCGTGCGGAACGCGAGTGTCCGCACGAACACTTGCAGTGAATTCTACGTACAGGTACTGTCTTGGTCCAAAGCTCTGTCACGCCAACGTCCGCGTAGCAGTTGTCGTGACCACGCAACACAAGAGCACCCTTTGGAGGTAGCATCGAATGGTGGAACGCACCCCACTCTGCGTTGGGATCCCAGACGAGATCAAACCGGGCG
>JABGQJ010001318.1 GCA_018648945.1 Victivallales bacterium | reverse complement strand
AACCCGGACCACCGAGAAGTAGCTTGCAGCCCCGTTCCGGGAGCTCATACTACAGTCGATGAGTTCGCTTCCCCCGGCGAAAGGTAGCCGGGGTAGAAGAATGGGTTCTGCATTAAGGAGACACAATGAAGAGTGATTTCATGGCGGCTATGTTGATCACTGTCGCAGGCTGCGCGAGCCCTGTTGAGCGTTGGAACTGTCAGCGCCCGAGGACGCCGTTGCTGGCAGACGGAGTTATGCTCGACATGGACCACACTGCGGTCGACAAGAAGGCTCTACATGTCCTGCTCACGGGAGATCCGCAGTTCAATCAAAAACCACGAACGCCCGAGTTCGTGGGTAATGCCATGGCCGACATAGCAGAAATCCCACACGATTTGATGGCCGTTCTCGGCGATCTCGCTCAGAACCGCAGAGAGCTGTACAGGGTCTACGAAGAGGGTGTTCTCACCCGTGCCACAAGGCCCGTTTATAGCCTACCTGGCAACGGTGACGTCGGCGCTGGTCTGCAGTTCTACAAGGAGTGCACAGGGTTCCCTCTCTACTATGGATTGAGGTTGAGGGGCATCCGGTTCCTGTTCCTTGGGACACTCGGCATGGCCGGGAAAAATAGGCACATCTGCACTTTGGGAGAGAAGCAAACAGCGTGGCTCACGGAGCAACTCGACCACGATCAGAGAACCACTACGATCATCTTCTCCCACGCTCCCGTCTTTGAGACCACCTGGCACAGCGAGGACCGATCGGAGAAGAAGTTCCCCGGCTCCATGTACCTCAACGAATCGACTGAGGTGCGTGCCTTGCTCAAGAAGCACGACAACGTTGTGGTCTTCGCTCACGGCCACCTCCACCACCCCTGGCACCTCAAGGACGAGCACGGCCGTGGTGCATTCCACCTTGAGGACGGAGTCACGCACGTGAGCGTGGCGGCGAGCGCAAACAACCAGGGCGGCGCCCTGCTCTCCGTGGAGAAGGGTCGGATCGTGATCAGGGTCCGTGATCACGCAAACAGGAAGTGGCTGAAGAAGTTCGAGCGTGTCCACAAAGTAGACACCACTCTGGATTAGCTGACTGTGGCGAGCGACAATTGCGGAACAAGGCACGCCACGCTATCGTCGCATGGTGCCGAAGCGTGAGTGCGGACGTTGCGAGGCGTCGGCATCTGTGAGTATGGTCACGACCTAGGGGGAGGGGATGGAGGCGTTCCGCTTTACAGTCCGGCTGAGCTCGGGTGCCGGGGAGGCAAC
>JABGQJ010001317.1 GCA_018648945.1 Victivallales bacterium | reverse complement strand
CGGCTCTCGGTGGTCTTTGAGGTCCCCGAGTGGAACACCCGGAACTACTTGGCGCTGAGCACCAAAAGCCGGGATAAACTGGATGTGGAGATGTACTTCGATGATATCCACGTCACCCCCGCCGAGAGTCCCGCTTCCCAGCCCCCCGTCGTTCTGCGGCTCGATCCCGGCCAGGCGACTCTCACAGGCAAGGCCAAGGTGGCAGCGAACCCCAATTTTCTGGGCGAGCCCTGCATCCAGGGCCCTGGCTCGGCAACCTGGGCCACTGCCGCTGTGCCCGCCGCCACCTATCGGCTCTGGGCCCGGCTTGATGCAGGCACGGAGATTGGCGAGATTCAGGCCAATCAGACGGCAGTGGCGAAGGGCATCCAGGCCGAAGGGATCAACTGGCGCGCGCTGGGCCAGATTCGCCATGCTGGCGGCGCCCTTCGTCTCAAGCTGGGCGGCCTCAACGCCCAATCGCGCGTCGGACGTCTGGTCCTCACCAACGTTCCCACAGAAGCGCCTGCGGAGTCGCTCCCCGTGCGCTAGATCGTCCATGAACGGATTGCGTTGGCAGCAAGGAGGATGAACAAGATGCGAAACGGAATGGAACGGGTGTGGTTGGTCGTTGCAGTCGGTGTGGTCCTGGCGTCGTCGACTCGGGCTGAACCCGTCGTGATTGGCGGCGTCTCCTACGACTACGTGGATCCGGGCGAGCCGTTCACCCAGCGGGCCGACCCCGCGCCCTCTTGGGAATTGCCGAAGCCGAGCCGGGCTGAACGGGCAGCGGGCTTCATGCTGTATGTGACGAGCGACCCCGGCGAGGTCAGGCCGGATGGACGGCCCAAGGCCTCGCAGCGCCGGCGGGCGCTGCACACCTTCCTGGCAAAGGGCGAAGACGAACCCCTCTGCTTCGCCATCTACGCCCTCGAGGACATCAGTGGCCTAACGGTCGAGGCGGATACGGCCACGAGCGGCTGCGAAACGGATGTGCGATATATGCACTTCTGGCCCCAACGGACCGGCTGGCGTTCGCGTCAATGGTACATGACCCCGGAATTGCTGCTTCCCTGTGCCGGCGGCTCTCGGTCCGTGCCTGTCTCGCGCGGCGTGCTCAAGGAGCAACCGTTCGATGTGCCCGCTGGCCAGACTGCCGCGTTCTGGCTCACGCTGAGCAGCAAGGCGGACACCCAAGCGGGCGTACACAATGACCGGATTGTGATCCGGGCCGCAGGCCGCCCGCCGCTGGTAGTGCCGCACAAGACC
>JABGQJ010001316.1 GCA_018648945.1 Victivallales bacterium | reverse complement strand
GGGAGATTCCACGCGCACTCCCGCCGAGCTGCACCAATACGCCAAGGAGTGCAGCTTGCTGGACTTCGTGGCCAACTCCAACGGCGGTTGTCCCAGTCCGGCGAATCCGGGTTGGGAAGAAACCCAGCAGGCCGTGATCGACTTCTACGAGCCGGGGCGATACGTGACGTTCAAGTCCTGGGAATGCGCGATGGGGGTGCAGGGCGACCGCTGCCTGATCTACCGGGAAGCGGACATCGAGCCGAACTTTCGCCTCCCTCGCCAAAGCGATCTGGACCCGACCAATGCGCACGCTTGTCTCCGCTTCTGCCGAGAGAGCCCCTACCGCATCATCGGGATCAACCACTCGTTCATGAAGTATCTCGACTGGAGTGTCTTCGATCCCGAGATCGACCGGCTGATCGAGATCTACTCCTGTTGGGGGTCCTACGAATCGCGCGAGGACAACCCGCTGAACTCGAAGCGCCGCCCCCTAGACCAGAGCGCCATGCACTGTTTCGGCTTGGGCTACACCCCCGGCGTGATCGCCGCCGGGGACAGCCACGTCGGCTACCCGGGGCGATCGTTGATGTTTGGTGATCCCAACTGGTGCCAGAACTGGAAGGCGGGGCTGGCGGCAGTCTACGCCCCCGAACTGACCCGGGAAGCGATCTGGGACGCCATGTATCACCGCCACTGTTACGGCACGACCGGCGCCCGGATCATCCTCCAGTTCCACCTCAATGGCGCGCGCATGGGATCGCTCCTTGAGCACAAATCCGGCGACGACCGCCTGTGCAGGCGCGAGCTCAAGGTGACGGTGTGCGGGACGGATTACATCCGCCGTATCGACATCATGAAGAACAACGCCCTGCTGCAACGGGTCTGCCCGAAAGACGACCGCGCCGAGTTCACCTCTATCGACCAACTGGACGCACCGCCCGCGACCCGTGACTGGTACTATGTCCGCGTCTTTCAGGCCGATGGGAATGCCGCCTGGTCGAGCCCAATCTGGATTGGCCCTGAAGGCATTGTCGCCCCATCGGTGTCCCTCGGCGAGTGACGCAGACGAAATGGCGTTGCTGCCCGGCTGGGCTAGCGAAGCTCCGCCTCAAACCGCCCAGTGGCGTGTGACTTGTATCGCGCTGCTTCCTGATGCAGGTCGACTGCCGGAGTTCGCGGCTCCCCAGAGGAACCATGCAAGGCCGGAGACGAGGTAGTCGCGTGCTCGATGAGCGCGCGATTCCTCTCGTCCCACGCCATGCCGCA
>JABGQJ010001315.1 GCA_018648945.1 Victivallales bacterium | reverse complement strand
CAGTCCGTAGGCCTCTTCGGGGAAGAACTTGCCGTGGTTGGTCTGCAGGTTGGTGCCAGCAATGATGCCGTGCTTGAGCGCCAGATCGAAGGGATGGAATGCCGTGGCTTCCTGCTTGGCCCCCTGGCGTTCGGGAATGGCCTCTTCGGGCACAGGCTTGCCTTTGTATTCCCAATCGAGGGGCGTGGCACGACCACCCGCGATGCCCATGGTGTGGCCGTGGGAAGCGTAGTCGGCCAGCGTCTCTTCCTTGCCTGGCAACCCCCAGGTGAAGTAGTTGAACCGCTCGGGGTTCCAGTTGCGGGCGATGCCGATGCGGATCACTTCGTCGCGGGCCAGCCCCTCGCGGGGCACCGCAACCTGCGTCTTGAGCACGTACTCCCCCGCCTTCAGCAACCGCGTGTCGATGGGCAGCTCAATGGTCCGGATCGCGCCAGCGGCCAGCTCCTTGATGTTCAACGCCACCGGCGGGAAGTAGCTGGCGGCCTCCGTCTCGTTGTAGTAGGATTGCTCGAAGACATCGTCGAAGCGAAGCGTGACATAGAGCTCCTTGAAGGACTCCTTGCCGGTGTTGCGGAGGGTGAAGGGGAGCTTGAGCATGCCCGTGTCGCGCAGGAAGTAGCGGGGCTTGAGCGCGTAGTCGAAGGAAAGGTCCTGGAAGAAGCGCGAGCGCTTGGCCTTGGTGACCAGCCGTTCCACGTACACATTGTCCATCAGGACCTTGCGGCCCATCTCGCCGAGGGCGATACGCCCCTTCGCAAAGTCACCCGCGAAACCGGTCACCACCTGCTGGCCATTCAGGTAGCCTGCCAGGTAGTCGCCGGAGGCAGCCACGGAGAGGGTGAAGGGGAACTCGTTCAGCTTGTGCCCCTCGGACTCGGCGATGGTGTAGCGGTTGCCGTCTTTGCAGCGGACCAGGCGCAAGGTGTCGGTACCCGCCGCATGCCATTCGAGGGCGTAGTAGTTCGCCGGATCCTGGAAGCGGACCGCGAGGAACACGGAGCCCGCGCCGTCCAACTCCTCGGCCATGTCCGCCGTGAGCTTGTAGTCGTCCCACCAGTTCTCGCCATTGACCGACCAGACGCCCAGGTTGTCCGGGCCCTGGGCGTCCGAGAGGTCGCCATAGCGACCGCGTTGGCGAACCCAGTTCTCGCCCGCGATGGGCTGCCAGCCGTCGGGGACAGGGGTATCGAAATCGGTACGCAGCAGCTCCTTCCCGGCCAGCAGTGCCGCAACGGTCTTGGGACCAACCGCCTTGGCGCTGAGATCGAATCCACACGGCATGGCCCCGATCAG
>JABGQJ010001314.1 GCA_018648945.1 Victivallales bacterium | reverse complement strand
GCTACATCCAGTACCACCCCGATGGCACCTGCACGTTCCGCCTTCCGACCGTCCCGAAGGCCATGCGCCTCGCCGGAACGCCAGCGAATCCCTGACAGGCCGTGGTTGACTACGGTTCGAAGCAGGTGACGGTGCCATCCATGGCGGCGAGCAACTGCGGCCAGAACTGTAGTCCCGGAAGCCCCAGAATCACGCTCACCTCGGGTTGGCAACGCCTGGGCATACCACACAACGCAACCCCGAGCATGGCTGCCTGGTGGATCTCTTACCAGAGGAATGTGACAGCCGCGATAGGCACGAAACCCAGCAGGCCGACCAGGATGGTGGCGATGCCGCCGAAGCGTTGCTTCCTCTCCACCACGAGGTGATGAAGCGACAGGTCCGTTAAGCCGTGACTTAGGCCCAACAGCAGAACTCCGGCACCATTGTGTCGGGCACAAGCGAAGCAGAACCCCATGGCTCCGGCCCCGATGATGTCGTCCCATCCCTTGCGGATGTCGGGCGCATGATGAGCCCAGTGCAGCAGCCCGAAAACGACGCTTCCCAGCACAACCGACCCAAAAAACGAATGTTTGAAGCAGGCAAACCAGATGCCTCGGAACCAGACTTCTTCCAAGAGGCCGACAGCCACAATGAAGTGGAGGGCCTTCTTGGCGGTCTCCAGCCACGCCACGGGATGCCGGAGTCGACCGGGCATGACCAGTTGAAAGAGAAGAACCATTCCCACGCCCGGCACGGCCGCCAGAAGCCATTCTCGCGGACCTCCTGCGAGAACGAAATAGGGCCAGAACCAACTCAAGCCGAGCCAGAGTCCCAACCCCACACAGGCGCAGCAGTAGACCTGTCGGCCAATGCCGATTGTGGTGGCTCCACGCTTGCGCATCCGCCAGAGCCCCACTGCGATGGGAACCCAAATGACCACACAGAAGGTCAGCCCAAGCCAGTCTTTAGCGTCCATTGCTGCTTCTCCTTCCCTACTGGTCGTAGCTCCTGCCAACTGCTAGCCGTCCTACTCTCGCACGACTTCCTCGCCCGTCAACTACGGTCCGAAGCAGGTGACGGCGCCATCCATGGCGGCGAGATAGAGGCGTTGCTGGGCCGCGATGAGGCCATCGAAGACCGGCGGGGAGGGGAGGGGCAGCTCTCTGATGGTCGTGCCATCTCCTGGCTTGACGGCGATGAGGGTGCCGCCCTTCTGGCCCATGAACGCGGCTTCGGCGGCGAGTAGCTGTGGCGGGGCCTCGCCTCCTGCGCGGAGCTGGCTGTATACCTTCTGCTCGTCCATGAGAACGGGTGCTCCGGCGACGAATAG
>JABGQJ010001313.1 GCA_018648945.1 Victivallales bacterium | reverse complement strand
CCCTCAGTCCGTTCCCCCAACCAACGAAGACCGCCACTGGAGTGATCCAGTGGCGGCATGAAGAAGAACCGAACGAGAACCTAGGCGACCTGTTCGCGGCGCTTGTGGCGCAAGATGCCCGCCGCTCCCAAGGCCAGAAGCGCGAGACCAGCTGCCGCAGGTTCCGGCGTGCCCGCAGCACCACCGGGGCCGCCGCCATCCGAACCGCCGCCACCGCCGCCGGAAGCTGCCGACATGGCACCGTAGCCGGTCAGTGCGGCGCCTCCAAACTCTGGATCAATCCCGACCCATACATGCTGCGAAGCTGAACCGGAGAAGTCTACGCGGAACCCCAGATAATACTGCGGCAACGTGTAAGGGCCACCGATGGCGAGCGAGAGAGAATTGCTAAGGGTGAGTGCCCAGCCTGCTGTGTCCGCAGGTAGCGTCGTGCCATAGCCTGTGAGCACAACCCCGGTTACCGTTCCTGCACCTATGTAGCCAATATCGACGACTACCGAGGGCCCAACCATGCCGACACTGTCGAACACCAACGTCATCGACGCCTGCCCCATCAGCCGGGCCTCCCCGACGGTGGTCGACGCTACAGCAGGATTGCCCCCCCCCCACAAGGTAGCCCCCAAGGTGCTGTGCACCAGAACGTCCGCCTGGGCGCTGGGAGCCGCCAGGAACGCGGCAGCAGGAGCACCCAGCACCGCCGCCTTCGACATCCAGCCCCTGTGGTTCCTGCGACCAACTTCCTCGCTCTGGGCCATCTTGATCCCTCGTACGCTATATTTGGACCTCAATACACCAAAAAACATCTGTAACAGGAAACCATGCCTGAACAGGCACGTAGACTGGGAAGAACAGGAGAACTGGAATTGGAGTGAATTCCTCTTGACCTATGGTTTCGACTATGCCAGGAGCGCCCGCAAATGCAAACGAAATGTAGCCACTTCTTCCAGAATATCCGCATCCCAGGCACCGTCTGTGGGTACGCACCGTCGGCGGCAGGGAGCCCATGGGACCACAGTGACTCCGGCCCGTCTCTTCGGTCCCTTTGGTCCTTCCCGTCCCTTTCCCACAACAGACGCGAAGAGTTAGGCGACCTGCTCCCGGTGCCCCTTCAGTCCCTTCGCTGCCTACTCCGCCACGCCTGCGCAATGATGTAGCCATAGACGACGCCATTGATCAGCACCACCAGAGCGCCGAGGAAGATCTGCGCGGTGCGGGTCAGGCCATCGGGATAGATGGCGCCGAGCAGGTAGCGCTCCACGAACCCCTGGTTGTATCCTGCCTGGCCGCCCAAGCGCAGGAACCAGTTCTCCAAG
>JABGQJ010001312.1 GCA_018648945.1 Victivallales bacterium | reverse complement strand
AAGACGACTACGAGTTCGCCCGCCTGATCCTGCTCGAGGCCCTGGCCAACCTGATCACCGTGTTCGATGGTTTGCGCCGGATGCAGGTCAGCGCCGATGTGCGCCGGGAGTTGTAGGGGAGTGGGGAGTGGAATGGTGGAATGATGGGATGGCCGCACCCTGGGTGCCAACCGCGCGAGGATTGAGGTGGACGCCAAGTCAAGGGTTCTTCCGCTTTCTCTCAACACGGTATTCCGCAGCCAGCTCCTGCACGAGACGTCCAACCTCGCCATCCGCCTCCCGCGCATCGCCGTAGTCGGCGGCGCCAGCGATCTCGCGCTCGATCTGGTCGATCGTCGGCAACGCGGAGGCCAGTCCTTCGGGCAGGGCCCGCGTCAGCTCGTAACCGGAGATGCCGATGGGCTTGGCAAGACCCCGCAACGCATACTCCAACACCAGTCGGCTCTTGCCTTTCTGCCGACAGAGCACAAGCCCTATCGACCCACGGTCGTCGGGGTGACGTAGCAGATCATCGACCGCGTTGAGGTAGAAGTTCATCTTGCCTGCGTCTTCGGGTAGGAATGGACGCGTCTTCAGGTCAATGACCAGATAGCAGCGCAGTTTGAGGTGATAGAACAGCAGATCGATGTAGTAGTCCTCGTCGCCGACCGCCAGACGGACCTGATTCCCAACAAATGCGAAGCCATTGCCGAGCTCGAGAAGGAACTCCCGCAGGTGCCCGAGCAAGGCTTCCTCCAGCTCGCGCTCCCGCATCTCGTCGGCGATCCCAAGAAAGTCGAACAGGTATGGATCCTTCAATACGTCCTGCGCCAGGTCCGACTGCGCCTCGGGCAGCGTCCGCTCGAAATTCGTCACGGCCTGCCCCTTGCGCTGGTAGTCCCCGGCATCGACATGCAGCGCCAGCACATTCCGGCTCCACCCGTGCTCCACCGTCTGCCGCACGTACCACTCCCGGGCCCGCGCGTCCTTGACCTTCTCCAGCAGAATGACATTGTGCCCCCATGGGATTCGCAGGAGAAGAGAGGGAATTGGCGGAGCCGTCAATTCTGCCACAGCCTGTGGCGGATTTGCTTCTTCCACCCGATGAGCCAGGTAGAACATGCGCATGCGCTGGATATTGCGGGTCGAGAGACCCTTGATGCCGGGGAATTCGCGACGCAGATCCTGGGAAAGCCGGTCGATCACCGACGTCCCCCAGCCCTCGCTGGCCTGACGTCGGACGATCAGGAACCCCACTTCCCAATGCAACCGGATCAGCTCTGCGTTCGCCGCCAGACCTGCCCGCACCCGGGCGGTCGCCACTTTGGCCTTGAC
>JABGQJ010001311.1 GCA_018648945.1 Victivallales bacterium | reverse complement strand
CTGAGCAATCCCGCCCACCTCGAGCCCCATCTCACAGCCCGGACCCGAGCCAGCGTCTTCCGCCAGGTTGTGGACTTGGCCGAGAAGACGGGCCTTCTCTACGATCCCGTCGACCTGCGCGATGAGTTGCGGGCCCGCGAGGAGCTCTGTTCCACTGGTATCGAGGGCGGCGCCGCGATCCTGCATCCCCGCTTCCACGACCCCTACATGGTCGAGGATTCCTTCGTCTGCATCGGGCGAACCCAGAGTCCGGTGCCCTTTGGCTCTCCAGACGGCAAACGGACCGACATCTTCTTCCTCGCTTGCTGCCAGGATGACCGCATCCATTTGCACACGCTGGCCCGCATCAGCCTGGTCTGCCACGCCACCGAACTGCTGGCGCGTCTCCGCGCTGCCGAGTCCGATGATGACATGCACGCCGCCGTGCGTGAGTGCGAGGCCGCGCTGCTCAAAGGGTAGGATGGCGTTGCATCGCCGCCGATGCTGTGCTATCTCTTTGGTCTGGCCACTGCCCTTCGACTGCCCATCGACCACGCGTCTGTATGGTCGTTCCCCTGGAGGTATCCCATGCGTCGCCTATTGCTGCTGATCCTCGCGCTCTCCGCCTTCTCTCTGACTGCCCAGGATGGCCCGCTCCTTCACTGGACCTTCGACGAAGGGCAGGGGGAGACCGTCAAGGACATGTCCGGCAACGGCCTCGACGGGACCATGGGGGCCCACTGGGTCGAGTCTCCCTCCGGGAAAGCCGCCTTCCTCGATGGCACGGCGGCGACAGTGATGAAGGTCAATCTCCCTGACGAGCAGCGGTTCGGCAAGGAATCCTGGTCCTTCTCTGCCTGGGTCAAGCCCCAGCAGTTCAAGATCAACGATCGCCAGAACCAGCGCCGCATCTTCGCCTTTGGCATGTACCCCGCAGCCTACCTGGTGATCGACATCATGGCGGCTGGGAATCTCAACTGCTATTTCTGCTACAAGGACGAGAACGACAAGACCATCTCCACTGGCGGCAGCTCCCCAGTCCGGCTGGAGGAAGGCAAGTGGGGGCATGTCGCCCTGGTCTGCGACCGGGAAGCCAACAAGGTCTGGCTCTACGTCAACGGGTATGCGGGCGGCGGTCGCAGCATGCCCCCTGGCTTTGCCGGCGACTACTCCCTCGGCAACGAACTGACCATCGGCAATGGCTGGCACAACTACTGGGGCACGATGGATGAAGTGAAGATCTACCGCCGTGCCCTGGCCGTCAGCGATGAACAATCGCATTCACCGATGGTCCCTCTGTGCGCACGCGCCGGTTGCGGCCAAGTCTGGCGGCGCGCGG
>JABGQJ010001310.1 GCA_018648945.1 Victivallales bacterium | reverse complement strand
GTGCTGGCCAAGTCGGCTCCGGACTCGGCTCTGCGTCGGGAAATGGCCGACTTGGCAAAGGGCGACACGGCCATGGGCAACCAAGCTCGGATGATGCAGCGGGTCATTGCAGGCATCGGCAAGCCCCTCACCAAGAACTCCTCGTTCGAGGAAGGTGCTGGCGGCGCCGCCACCGATTGGACGTGGTGGGTGAAGTGGGCGACGGGCAGGATGTACCGTACGCAGGACGTGGCTCACTCCGGCGAATGGAGCGTCTGCTTCGATGGCATGAAGCGCGGCGGCCCCGTGCAGAGCTTGCCGATCACGCCGGGGCGCTATGGGCTGGTCTGCTTCGTCTATGTGCCGGAAGGGCAGGGCGCGAGCGGTTCCGTGGAGATGGCCATGACCCTCCGTGATGCGAAGGCGCAGAACTTGCCCTCGGCCGGCACCACCATCGTGCCCGTTCCCGGTCGCTGGACCACCATCGCCGTGGCCCAGGATGTCCCTGCCGAAATCAATGGCAAGGAGGTCAAGTTCGTCATGCCCATGATCATCCCCACCGGGTACGGGGAAGACGAGAAGGTCTACTTCGACGACCTTCAGCTCTTCCGGCTGGATGACTGACCAGGGGGAGGGGGAGGACTACGAAACACGCGCCCGCGCTGGAGGCGGGAGGCCTTTACACGCGTGCTCTCTTCCCGGAAGAGCAGGCTGAAGCCTGGACTACGAACAGGTTCCCGTCCGCGCATCCCTCCCTGTATGTGGCGGGAGGTCCCTTACAGGGGCTCGGGCCGACGGGATGGGCATCCTCCGGCGCTGGCTGAGACATGCTTTGTTCAGGGCTCTTAAAGGGCGAGACATAGGACCAATCCCAGAGGTCTTGCCTGCCAGAATCCGCTCGTGACGGGGACGGGATTGCTCACGGCTGGGTGACGAGGGTCTCTATGGCCTTCGTCCAGCGATCGCGCTGGTCGGTGGGGCAGAGGAGGAGGAAGGCGGTGGAGCGGAGCTCGGTGATCGGGACGTCTCTGCTCGATGCCAGCGTCTCGTAGGCGCGCCAGCGTCCATCGACGATCTCCCCGACGGCGACGGGAAGGTCTCGGCCTAGCTTGAGCTCGCCTTCACCGAGGGGGAGGACGAGGATGGCGTCGGATCTGTCCAGGGCCTTGCCATCGAGGGAGAGGATGAGCTTGCGTCCAGCCCCGTCCGCGAAGGGCGTGCCCAGGGAGGCGGCACCATCCGTGGCGAGGGCGGTGATCGCGCTGGTTCCGGAGGTGTGGACCGCAACCTGCGAACCGGCGGGAATGGTGAATCGGGCCTTGGCCAGGTCTGTGGTCACGGTCTCCTTGCCCTCGTTGAGCAG
>JABGQJ010000131.1 GCA_018648945.1 Victivallales bacterium | reverse complement strand
TGATCGACGAGGAGAGCCGGTTCGACGGCTGGTACCTGCTGACCACATCCCTGTCGCGCCCGGAGGCCGCCAAGGAGACGGTCTTCTCCCACTACCGCAGCCTCCTGGAGGTCGAAGACGCCTTCAGGGAGACCAAGTCCTACCTGAAGATGCGGCCCATCTACCACCAGCGGGACGACAGGGTCAGGAACCACATACGCATCTGCTTCCTGGCCTACTGGATCAGCGCCAGGCTTGCCAACGCCTGGAGGGAGGCAGGGGAGCACCGGGAGGTTCCCCTGGTGCTGAGGGAGCTGCAGCAGATCAAGGCCGGGAAGCTCCGCGTGGCCGACACCCCGCTCAAGACCGTGCTGACCGATATCCCCGCCGCGCTGTACGCCACGCTCGAAAACCTCGGACTGCTGCCCCTCTTCCGACGTCCACCCGAATGGGCTTCGTAGTAACTAATGCGGGGCATCCGTGCGGGATTTCGCGCGCCGCCGGGGAAGTTGGGCTAGTTTGACGTGTTCGTCAGCTCTCTATCTCCGATCAAGCGCTAAGGCAAGCCGGACTCGGTGCTCTGTGCTTCCGCTTGCTCTCCCAGCCAGGCCCAGTTCCGTTCGAAATCCGCCCGGGCAGCCGGGCGATTGATGCGCCTGCCCAACCGAAGAACTGAATCATCCTGGTCGCCCATCATCATGGAGACAAAGATCTTGTTGCGTTCGTCGCCAGTGCCAAACACGCCTTCGTCGCTCAGCCTCTTGAGGACATCGACAATGGCGTCCTCGGTCTTGGCAGCGAAGTCCTCGAACTCCTGCCACCCATGACCCGTGTCGATGCTCTGTAGGACCGCCGCCATCTGCCCGCCAATCCTATTCACGTCCGCGAACAGGTCCTCAGAGGAGTCGAGGCACTGAAGGTAGTGCGACGAATCCTCTGGGTTGTATCTGAGGTACTCGTGGATCTCCTCGTCGGTGTCACCAGCATACAGGGAATGCTGGCGGTACTCGGCACAAACTCGATCTAGGCCCTCCTCTGTCATGAAGAGAGGGAAGAAGGAGGACATCTCACCGGATGTGTAGAGGACAAAGCAGTAGACACGTTCATCAACGTCACGCTCAACCCCCCTGAAGTAGGTCTTTGTTGCGCTGTAGAGCCCGGCTTTGAATGGGGCGAAGTCGTAACTGGACGGACGCATCCTCTCCTCCTCGCGGGTTCCCTTACGGCACCCGCATAGCAACACGGTACCAACCACAGCCCAGCGCAGCAATACCAACTCTGGTTTCTTCATGGGGACCAACAGATTCCATGGTCTCTCGATGCCATCCATTTGGGGACATTCCCTCCACCCGCAATGAAGGTACAGTTGGCATCCCTGCATGACAAGCGGAGGAGCCCCCCGTTCTGGCATGCCACGTCCTGGAGGGGGAGACTCCGTCGAGCCGCAGACTCCAAGGCTTGGGTGTGCCTTTGTCCTCGTGCCGAACCGCCATCAACGAGCCAGGAGGGCCAGGACGCCAAGGTACTTGAGCGCCGCATAGGTCACCACTGGGATCAGCAGCCAGCGGATGAATCGGGCACCCCGCTTCGCAGCCTGTCGGGTGGCGATCCAGGCACCGGCCATATTCCCACAGGCGAGCAACAGCCCAACCGACCAGTTCACTTGGCCGCTATGGATGAAGACGGCAAGGGCAATCGCTGTGAAGCACAGGATGATCAACACCTTCACGGCATTCCCGCGCACCACATCGTATCCCGCGCCGAAGACCAGGCCGGTCAGCATGAAGACTCCCACCCCCATCTGAACGAATCCGCCATAGACTCCGATGCAGAAGAACACGACTGCCTGCGGAGCCCAGTGCAGACCTTTGGCATTGTCGCTCCTGCCTTCAAGCCAGCGTTTCGGCTTGGCAAAGAGAAGCACCAGCACCAGCACCATGGCAACGCCGACCGCCATCCGTAGCTGCTTCGGGTCGATCCGGGTGGCCAGGAGGGCCCCCACCACGGCCCCCACGCAGGCTGGCACGGCCAGTCTGAGCCCGGCCTTCCAGTCCACTTTCCCCTGGCCATGGAATCCCTTGACCGCCACGACGTTCTGCAGGAGGATAGCCACGCGGTTGGTGCCATTCGCGACACCAAGCGGCAGGCCCAGTGCACCCAGCGCAGCGAGGGAGAACGCGGAACCGCAGCCGGCCAGCGTATTGATATAGCCAGTCAGGATGCCGGCCAGAACGGTCAACACATATACGTACCACGGGGAGTCCATATTACCTCCGTCTATTGGATAGCTTGCGCGTACCGACCGGCCTTAGGATCACCGGCGGCATGGCTTACGCCCGTCTTCGCGTCCAGGTGCAGCATCACCGGGTGGGCGATGGCGGCTTCTGCGCGTTTCACTTGGTGCCCTTTGGTCTGCAGCCGGGCCGCTGCTTCTTCGCCGATGCCGTCATCCAGGACGAGACCTGCGGGCGCTTCCATTGCCCCGCGCTTTGCATCGGACTTGAACGAATTCTCATGGTGGCCGGTACTGAAGCGTGGTGCCGTCACGCTCTCCGCCGGCGTCATCCCGAAATCGAGGTGATTGAGCAGGCAGTTGAGCGTGGTCTGGTCCTGCAGATCGCCACCGGCCACACTTACCGCCAATACGGAGCCATCTGCCTTGACGACCAGTGTCGGCGTCAAGGTGACCCTCGGGCGCTTCCCCGCCTCAATATGGTTGGGATGCCCTGGGGTGGTATTCAGGCAGCGGAGGCGGTTGCCATGGGCAATTCCCAGCTCATCACAGAGATGGTACGGCCGGTTCGCGCTCGGCGTGGCGGATACCACATTGCCAAAGCGATCACTCACCACGCAGGTTGTGGTGCCGCCGACCCAGTCGGGGTCGCAGACAGCGTCGCAGCGTGGCTTCATGGCTCGTGGGTCGCCGGGAGGAACTGAAGTGGCTGCCCGCTCCGGATCCATGAGCGTCCGCCGCAGCTTGGCGTACTTCTCTGAGAACAGGGCCGCCAATGGCACGTCAGCGAAGCGAGGATCTGCGTAATAGGCATCGCGGTCGGCCAAGGCGAGCTTCATCGCTTCGGTCACCGTGTGTATGTAGTCTTCCGACAGGTGTCCCAGGTGCTGCAGGTCGAACGTCTCAAGCAGTCGCAGCGCCTGGCATAGCCACGGCCCTTGCGTCCACGGACCGCATTTGTAGACCGTGTGATCATGATACGTAACCGAGACTGGGTCTTCCACAAGGGTCGTGTGACTCGCCAAGTCCGTCTTGCGCAGAAAGGAGCCCTCAGAAACGTAGTAGGCCTCCAGGGCGTCCGCGATGTCGCCTTCATAGAAGCGGTTGCGCACGCCGAGGAGTCGTTCCTCACGCCCCCCTTGGGTCTGCTTCTCCGCCTCAACCAGCCGAGCCAGGGTGGCGGCGAGTGGTGTATGCCAGGACTCCAGGCCCGGCTCGAGCAGCTTCCGTGTATATGACGCGACATGCTCGAATGAGGTCGTCCCGTACAGACGGAGTGCTGTGGTGCACAGATCCAAGACAGCCGGTGGTGGCGCGGTCTTCACGTCGCCGTCGCTCGGGATGCCGTTCGCCTCAAACCAGGCCATGCCCTCTCGCGATCGCGGTGCCACGCCTTGCCCACTGAGGACCTGCACGTTGCGAGTCGATGCATTGTAGAACATGAACGGCACTTCGCCGCCAAAGGCGAACATCCCGTAATGGCTGACACTCAGCGCCAGGATGCTCGCGATGGCCGCATCGACCGCATTGCCACCGTCCCGGAGTACGGCAATACCCGCCGCCACGCCTTCCTGCGTCCCCGCCGCCACGGCCCCGCCACTCCCGTGGTCAGCCCACCCCATCGTCTGCAGCTCGCTCATTGAACCAATCTTCTCCATGGATGCACAACAGGTGACTTTGCAGTTTGTCGATACCCCTCGGGGGGGGGCGCTTCCCCGGTGACCGTGCGGAAGGTACACCCCACGCGCAGCGATGCCAAACCAGGAAGGACGCACTCGGCCCCGCCGAACCGGCGCAACCCAGACCAACCCCGCCGCCACGCCCGCTGAGGCCCACCTTCCCCGGCGATGGGAACCACCACCAGACATGGCCGCGCCCATTCCCCAATGTAGGGGCGACCGGCGGGTCGCCCTCTGCCCGTCGGTGGTCAGCGGCTCGAGCACGCGCGAGGACCGCCCCCACATCGCGTTGCCACCTCCCACTGTGCACTGTACGGTATGCGTGCTCCCACCGAAGCCATAGCCCCAACCAACGGTCCACCATCATGCAACGACTCGTCAAGCTCCTCGCCGTTCTCGCGCTGCTGTCCACCGCTAGGGCCGACGTCACCATGCCCGCCCTGTTCGCGGACCACATGGTTCTGCAGCGGGAGATGAAGCTCCCCGTCTGGGGCTGGGCCGAGCCCGGCGAGAAGGTGACGGTGGCTTTCGCGGGTCAGACGGCAGCAGCCACGGCGGATGCCAAGGGCGATTGGAAGGTGGTGCTCAAACCGGTAACTGGCACCGACCCACTGACCATGACGGTCACTGGCAAGAACACCGTCGCCATCAAGGATATCCTGATGGGCGAGGTGTGGATCTGCTCCGGCCAGTCGAACATGAACTTCCGTGTGGGCCGTTGCCAGAATCTCGCGCAGGAAAAGGCGGCGGCCAACTTCCCGAAGCTGCGCCACTACCAGATCAGGAACACCGTCTGCCCCGAGCCCAACCGCAAACTGGCGGGCAACTGGACCATCTGTTCGCCAGACACCGTGGCCGGCTACACCGGCACTGGCTACTTCTTTGGTCGTGAGCTGCACACGCAGCTTGGCGTGCCCGTGGGGCTGGTCCACACCTCCTGGGGCGGCACCCCCGCCGAAGCCTGGACCAGCAGGGAGGATCTTGAGGCCAATCCCGATCTCAAACCCATCCTCGACCGGTTTGCCGTGGACCTTGAGAAGTACCCCGAGAGGAAGGTGAAGCACGATGCTGCGGTGGCCGCTTGGAGGGTGAAGGCAAAGGCCATCAGGGCCGCTGGCAAGAAGCCTGGTCGCGCTCCACGGCCGCCGAAGAGCAGGACCCACTACCAGAGCCCCTGTGGCCTCTACAACGGCATGATCCTCTCCGTCGCCCCCTTCGCCGCGCGCGGAGCTATCTGGTACCAGGGCGAATCCAATGCCGGTCGCGGCGAGCAGTACCGCATTCTGTTGCCCGCCATGATCCAGAACTGGCGACGCATCTGGGGCCAGGATTCCATGTCCTTCGGCATCGTCCAGCTCGCCAACTTCAGAGCCGCCCAGACCGATCCCGACGAAAAATCCGCTTGGGCCGAACTGCGCGAGTCTCAGACCTGGACCGCCAAGAATGTCCCGGACTGTGGTATGGCTGTGATTATCGACGTGGGCATGGCCAAGGATATCCACCCCGTGAACAAACAGGACGTGGGCAAGCGGCTCGCCCTCTGGGCTCTGGCCACCGACTACGGCAAGGACATCGTCTACAGCGGTCCCGACTACAAGGCCATGAAGAAGGAAGGCAAGACCATCCGCCTCAGCTTCGACCATGTGGGTGGCGGCTTGGTCGCCAAGGGCAATGCTCTCAAGGGCTTCACCATCGCCGGCGCGGACAAGAAGTTCGTTTGGGCCGACGCCAAAATCGTCGGCAACGAGATCGTCCTGCAGGCCGAGGCGGTCGCCGATCCCGTGGCCGTGCGCTACGGTTGGGCCAACAACCCTCCCTGTAGCCTCTACAACCAGGAAGGCCTGCCCGCCGTGCCCTTCCGCACGGACGACTGGCCGGGCGTGACCGACGGCAAGCGGTAGACGCTAGGTGAACGCCAACCACCGAGGCCAAGCGGCATTCTGCCGCTTGGCCTTTTCGTTCCATTCTCATCCGGTCCCCGCCGACCTTCACATGGCTTCGGCACATGCTAAGTGACTAGTAGAGAACCAATGCCATGGCACTGGCGAGGGTAGAAGCGGCGTCCTCGCCGCTTTCGTCAACTCGCTCCTGCGGCAGGGCTCGCCTCCGGAATGCGACGCCCCACTGCATCGGTCCCTCTCCTTGCCCACCATGGGGACCTGTGCGTGCAACACGCCACCAAAGCGGCGAGGACGCCGCTTCTACCCTCGTCCTCCTCCATCCGGCAGGTTCGGCGTGAAGCGAATTCGTCAGGGCCTGAAAGGAGCGCTACGGTAGTCCTCAAAGAGGTCCATCCCGAGGAACAGCGATGAAACCGGTTCTCTTCTCCGTCAGCTACGCGGGATTCTGGGGTCAGGCAGAGCTGGATTTGAAGGCGTTCGTGGCGCACGCCGCTGAACTTGGCTATCCGGCCGTCGAGATCATGGCCAAGCGCCCGCATCTCAGCGTGCTGGACTACGGACTGGACGACATCCACGACTTGGCGGCGCATTGCCGGGCCTGCGGGGTCGATGTGGCCTGCGTGGCTGGCTACACGAACTTCAGCGGCGGGGCCGAGAGTAGCGAGGTGCCGTTCATCGAGATGCAGGTGGCATATACCAGGACCCTTGCCCAGTTCGCGCAGGGATTGGACTGTGGTCTGGTACGTGTCTTCACATCCTACGAGCGGGACGATGTGCCGCTTGCCGAGAACTGGTCGCGCACGGTGAAGGCGATCCAGGAGTGCTGTGATGTGGCCGCCGATTCCGGGGTCACCATTGGCATCCAGAACCACCACGATGTTGGCGTGCACAGCAAGGCGTTGCTGGAGTTGTTGCGCGATGTGGATCGACCCAACTGCAAGCTCATGTTCGATGCCTGGTCTCCCTGTCTGCGTGACGAGCCCGCCTACGAAACGGCCAAGGCCATGGCCCCGCACACCATCCACACGACCTTTGCCGACTATGTGCGCCTGCCGCGCTTCGCCTACGAGCCCGCGCTCATCAACTACCACCCCGCCGGTCCGGATCTCGTTCGCGCCGTGCCCATGGGCGATGGCGACCTGGACAATGCCGAGTTTCTGCGCGGGCTACGCGACGGCGGCTTCGACGGCACCGTCGCCTACGAAATGTGCTCGCCGCTCCGGGGCGGCGGCAAGATCGGGAACCTGGACTTTTGTGCCCGGCGCTTTCTTGAGTGGCTGGAGGCCAATCGCCAGAACAGGGACTGACCAGATGGTCGCCCCTTCTCTTGCCGTGGGATGAAGCGGCGTTCCTCTACTTTCTCCACCCCTTGCTGACCGATTTGCGTCTGGCGAACTGTCAGTATGGGTAAAGGTAGGTGCGCACGTGGTCTGCTATGGAACCTCCTGATGCCTCGCTGGCGGAGCGCGCGCTGGCCGGTAGTGATGATGCGTTCGGCCAATTGGTGACCCGTCACCAGAACGAAATCTACGCGTACGTGTTCCGGATGATCGGGGACGCACACGCTGCGTGCGACATTGTGCAGACCGTATTCGTCCGTGCCTACAGATCGCTGTCGCAACTGCGCGACCCGGGGAAAATCCGACCGTGGCTGTTTGCCATCGCCGTCAATCAAGCGCGGAACTGGCTGAGCCGTCGGCGTCCGGTCCCCGCCAGCATGGAACGGGCGGACGACGACGATCCATCGGCTGGGCAGGGGGTGCCCGATCCCAGCTTGTGGGCGTCCCCGGACGCGGTCTACGCAGCGGCGGAACTGGCGACCATGATCGTGGCGGCGATCCACTCGCTGGCGGCGACGTACCGGGAAGTGGCGGTCCTTCGGTTCCAGCACCAGATGCCGGTTGGGCAGATCGCAACGGCGTTGGGGCTGGGCTTCAGCGCGACCGAGAGCCGTGTCCGTCGTGCGAAGGCTCTGCTTCGCGCGAAGCTGGCCACGATGCTGAGCGACACATGAGTGCAGGGCGTGCCCCCGCCGTCGCTCGGCGCACAGGGCAGAACAACATTGGGTGACGATATGGATTGTGATTGGATCAAACAACATCTGGAGCGCATTCTGGACGGTGAGTGTTCGCCTGAGATCAAGGGGGAGCTTGCCGAACATCTGCATCTGTGCCCGGATTGCACAGAGGCATTGCATGCCGCAGAAGAGGAGGAGCGCGTCCTGCAGACGGCCCTCTCCCAGGTGGGTGTTCCCCGGGATCTAGCCCCGGAGATCATGGCCAGCCTGCCCATGGCGAAGCGGCAGAGTCGGGGTGCCAAGCGGACCGCCCTCTTCCTTCGCTTGGCATTGCCAGCAGCTGGCGTTGCCGCACTCCTGATGCTCGCCTTCGGGCTTGCCCTCTGGCCAGAAGGGGATCCGAGGGATGGTCAGCCCCGCCGGGCCAGAGCACAAGACAATGCGCCAGCGGCGGCGACATTGCGCGGGTTCTCAGGGACGGTGAGCTCGCATTCAGAAGGTGGCAGGGCCCGACCGACAGAGCCGGGGATGTCCCTGTGGGTTGGTGCCGTTCTGACAACTGCGGCAGACTCCGCAGCCGAGATCGGTTTTGGTCGCAAGGCCCGGGTCAGGCTGGACAGCGAAAGCAGAGCCCGGGTTACATCATCGTCGAGCATTCTACTCGTCTCGGGGCGACTTTTCGTATGGGTGGAGGAGAAAGGCACCCGCTTCTCGGTCATGACACCGCAGGCGGAGGCGGCGGTCTGCGGAACCGAATTCTGCGTGGACTCCCGCGCGGAAGGGCGGACAGTTCTGACCGTGGTAGAGGGTGTGGTTGCATTTGGCAACGGGTATGGGAGTGTGGACGTGGAAGCGGGTCTGCAGTCGCAGGCCGAAGGTGACGCAGGCCCCACAGCCGCGCGTCCCGTGGACGTACTGCCCGTCGTGGCCTGGGCCGGGATCGGCGAGCAGGACCTGGGCCCACGGATTGACGTCGGACTTCGGGTCAGACTGGGCCAGGACGACGCCTCTCCCACGTTTGTCGTCGAGCTTGACTATCCTGACTGTGCGTATGTGCCGCTGTGGGTGAACTGCGAGACCACGGACAGTGAGGGACGGATCGTGTCGGAGCGGTCGCTGCAGGCATCGAGCCGGTCCCACCGATACCGGGTCAGGAAGATGACATTCGCCGATCTCGGGCCAGGGCGGTACCGCGCTGGTTTCCGAATTGTGGGCCGCGCGGAAGCGAACCACAGGACGGTGGCATTCGAGGTGCAGTGAGCCGCCGCGTCGCGGGCGGCAGCCAACGCCCCGTTGTCGCTACTCCTTGCTGTCGGCTTTCCCGTCCGGTGCCGTTGGTGCGGTATCCAGGAAGCCACCGATGGGGCGCCAGAAGCGGTACTGGTAGTCGAGCCCTGTTAGATCCCTGTCCACCTGTTCGATATGGACTGTCCCGTCGCCCCGTGCACCCGGCACCCCTTCAACTGGCTTTGCCCGCAGATAGATCCCCTTGGTCTGCTTCCAGGCACGCATGATTGGGGCCATGATGGAGACATCCCTCAGTCCTTGGGGGATCTCCTCGAGGACAAAGCGGCCGTTCCCATCCGTCACTGCGGCGTTGGCGATGACCAGACTCCCTGGGGTTGTGGAACGGAAGAAGAGGGCCTTGCCCTTGACGGGTGTGCCATCGACGTCCAGCATGCGCCCGGTGACCGACACCTGGGGGACGGCACGAAGCTCGAGCGTCAGGCGCTCCTGCGTGCCGTCCAAGTCGAGCGTCCGAGGCAAGATGACCAGCCGCCGCTGCGGGGAGCGCCTGCTCGCCTCCGTTCTCCAGAGCAGGAAATGGTCTGGCGTACAGACGCTGAACTTGCCCTTGAGAGGCGGCAGTTCGAACGCGCCCTTTGGTCCAGTCCTTGCTGCGACGCGAATCGGGTTCGCGGCCCTCGGTGGCCGGGTGCTGGCGTTGTCACCAGCCGCAATGCCTGACCTGCTGGCAGGCTGTGGCCCCTCACGCTGCCCGGCAGCTGGGGAAGCAATGCCCTCAGCCACGATCCAATAGCCGACTGCGGGCTTGCCGGCTTCATCCAGGAGTGCTCCCGAGACAACGGTGCCGCGCTCCAACTGGATGTCCCCGAGATTCGGTTGCTTGGTGGGTACGGTCACTTGCTTGGGTGCCCACTGCGGTGAGTGGATGGTCAGTTCGGTGCTCGCGTCTGGGTGCACGAGTAGCTCGAACCGCCCAGCCGCACCCGTCTGCCGGGGCCTGAGGTATTGAATCGGTCGGCGGATGTGGCCCCCCGCCGCGACCCCGGACCTCGTGGTTCTGGACATGGTCACGCCCCCGGTGGCTGCGGTCAGGGCGTAGACACTGGCATCCGGGACCGGCTCACCGTCACCCCCAATGACGCGCCCCGTCAGCCTCACCCCCCGCTCCAGACGGAGCGTGGTGATGCGGATCTTCGACCGACGGGATGCGAGCAGGCGGCGAAGGGAGTGGGTTTTCTGCGCGTCCACCCAGCCGGCGGCGGCAGCTTCCACGAAGATGTGATGGTGCCCGATATCTCCGGGGATGTCTAGCTCTGCCAGCGTGTAGTTCCCATTTTTGTCCGTCTTGGTCTCCCAGGCATGGACCGTCTCGTTCTGCTGCCACAATGAGTACCGATGCGGCTGCCTGAGGAGTTGGGCGCGCACGCTGGCATCCGCAACGGGCTGACCGTTCTCGCCGGCCACGCGCCCCGTGAAGACGACTTGGTTTGGCAGGACTTCATGGGATAGCAGGGAGGTATACCTCTGGTCCTTGGCTGTATCGAGGAGCAGGAGAATCGGGTAGCGACCCGGCGGTAACCCCTTGACCGTGAGGGGGCACTCGAGGGTCTCGCCGGCACCCACTGCCATGCCCGGGCGCCCCAGGACTCCCCGCTGCAGGACTTTTCTTTCCGCGCCGAAAACGCGATAGGACAGGGCGACCTGTGCTGCGTGCTTGCCCTGGTTGGCCAGCCGCACGGTTAGTCCGTTGCTCGTGGGCTGGGTATCGACCGAGATCCCTAGCTCCGCCATTTTTCTGAGGACGAGGAAGGTGATCTCCTCGGCGGGCGGCGCTGTTGGTTCGGCAGTCGGCCCGTCGGGCGTTCCCAGGGCGAATTTCACTCGGTACAGGCCCGGCCTGGCCAAGTCAAGGGTGATGTCCTTCGCGGTCCGGGCTTCCGGACCAATAGCCAAGTCGTCCACGCCCCCTTTGCTGACCAGCCCATCCTGGTCGTCCATGACCGACCACCGGAGACTGGCCCGCTTGGGCTGCGCGGTCACGTTGTCCAAGCCCACGCGGAAAGTAATCTCATCGGCGAAATCAAGGACTGTGCGTTGCTCGTCGAGAGGGAGGTAGAGCGAGACCGTCTCCGAGCCGGGGATGTCGGTCTCTACAGTCAGATCCTGAAGGTAGACGTCCCCTTCGCACCTGAATTTCCCGCCGCCGTAGTACCTGCGGAAGATCAATCGGTTGAGCCGCAATGGGAAGTGCAGACGGCCATCGTTGGCGCCGCCCCGGGAGTCCAGGGCCGGGCCAATGGGGACCTCCATCCACTGCCATCTAGCGGCTCTCAAGTACCCGAACATGTAGTGGTGGATCTGGTCGGTGGCATCCAACAGCTCGATATGCAGCGAATTCGACGAGCCGTCCGGGCGCACCCACAGTCCCAGGGCGGTGGCCCTCCCGGGCAGAGGTATGGGACGGCTCATGCCGGCTAGGCTTCTGATATCTCCTTGGCGGAGCTTGTATGCCACACGGGTCGCGGGGCGACCCTCGCGACCGGTCTCGGGAGCTGACCCTATGTCAAGCTCCGTGCCCCGGCTCCCGGAGATCTCCCATTTCTCGTTCCCGCCGAAGGGATGCACGACAAGCCGTCGATGGGTGACCTTGCCGACCCCGCGAAGAATGGGGATGGTCAGTGTCCGCTCGTCGGTTGCTGTGGACACGGTGATGTTGGCCTCGCCCGGGTCGTCGCCCGACCTGAACTCCGCCTTCGCTTCTCCTGCGGTCGTCTTCACCTCTGGCGTGATCGTGCCTTGGTCGGTCACGAAGCGCACTGGCGTCCCGTCCGCGACCGGTCCCGCAGCGTCCAGGACCTTGGCCGTGACTGTGCACGAGCCGACCGCGCCAGCCGTGGCGGCCAGTGGCTCGAACCGCGTTTGGAGCCCGCCCTGCACCACCTGTACCGACGAGACGTAGAGGTCCTCCTCTCGGCGCCATGCATCACACCAGAGGGCGAGATCGCGTTTGTTCGGATTGGCGAACCTCGCGTCAGGCAGGAGGAAGGTGTGCTGTTTCCATGTTTTCGTATCGGCCTTGGTGACGAACTCCATCACTTTTGAGGCCCCCTTGTCGTACGCCGTGGCGTCCGTCGAGTCGTACCGCAGGGAGAATCGGTCCTTCCCCACGTCGTAGTAATCCACAGTCACGCGTACGGGCTGGTCCACATCAAATAGATAGGCGTCGTCGATATCGAACGCCAGATAGTGGCTTCGGGTCGCCTTGTCCGTCGCCCTGCACTCCTGCCCACCAATCTTGGCCACCCGCCCCGGATGGGGCTTCTCGATCAGCCTGATCCCGTGCTCGTCAATGGACTTGCCCAGGCCAATCCAGACCCCGCTGTGGTATGGGTTCGCCAACAGGGCCTCGGCCTCCGCCAGGCCCTTCGCGGCCGGCGCGTAGCCGGGGCGCAACTCGAGGGCGGCTTGGAACTCGACGAGGGCGTCCTCAGGCAGATCCAGCCTGAGGAAGATCGCGGCCGCTTCGCACAGTGGTTCCGGGTTCAGCGGGTCCAGATCCCTCGCGATCTCAAGATGAGTCAACGCCGCGTCGAAGTCCTCACTCTTCACGTGGAGCTTGCCCAGAATGAGGTGAGGCTGGGCGTCCTCAGGCTTCGCCGCAATCCATTCGGTGCACAGCTTCTGGGCCTTGGCCTGATCCCCAGCCTTCACGGCTTGTTGCACCGCCTTCTCGAAGTCAACGCCTTGGGCGGCAACACCGAGTGCGGTCAGCAGAGAAACGGCAAGAAAACATCCCAGGCGCTTCATCTCACTTCTCCTTGTCAGTCGACCATTGCCCCTCGCCCGTAGGTCCGGCGCGTTGGGCTGCATGCAGTTCATCAAATCCGGGGTCCTCGGTCAGTAACGGTCACTTGCTCTTCTCACTGGTATGGACACCCCCATCCCCGCCAATCGGTCAGGAAAGGGCGCTCAACATCTCGCTGGCGCACCCGGGGAGGGCCACATTCCTCCGCCCGGGGATTTGCACTTGGCCATTACTTGGCTATTTTGCCAAGTATGCATAGGAGCTTCACATGACGACGGCAAGCGGCAATCCGAGACTCGATGGCAAGGTGAAGGTGCTGAAGGCACTGGCGCACCCGGCGCGGTTGCTGATGGCCGAGGAGTTGGAGCGAGGCGAACGCTGCGTGTGCGAGCTACAGGCGCTGGTGGGGCTGGATATTTCCACCGTCTCCAAGCACCTCTCGCTGCTCAAGAACGCAGGGGTGGTGGCCGATGAGAAGCGCGGGGTGAAGGTGTTCTACCGCCTCACCTTGCCGTGTTTCGAGCGCTTTATGGGGTGCGTGCAAGAGGCGATGGAGCAGTCCGTCCGCAAACAGATGGAAGCGTTGGGCTAGAGGCCGACGAACGAAAGGAACGCGATGTGAACTGGCGACGTGAATGGAAACCGTTGGCTCTGATGGTCGGGGCATTCCTGGTCTGCTTCTACCTGCCCATGGGGTCGGAGCGGTTCCGGATGGCGCTGATGGAATCGCTGCATCTGGCCAAATGGTATGCGCGGGAGCATGTGCTGCTTTGCCTGGTGCCGGCCTTCTTCATCGCCGGGGCAATCGGGGTGTTCGTGAGCCAGGCGTCGGTGATGCGCTATCTGGGTGCGCGGGCGAACAAAGTCCTGGCCTACGGCGTGGCCTCGGTATCGGGGACGATCTTGGCCGTGTGTTCGTGCACCGTCTTGCCCCTGTTCGCGGGGATCTACCGGATGGGTGCCGGGCTGGGCCCCGCGTGTGCCTTCCTCTATTCGGGGCCCGCGATCAATGTGTTGGCCATCGTGCTGACCGCGCGGATTCTGGGTTTGCAGTTGGGCATCGCCCGGGCGGTGGGCGCGATCGTCTTCAGTGTGGTTATTGGCTTGCTGATGCACCTGATCTTCCGTAAGGAAGAAGAGGAGAAGGCGAGAAACCAGGTGGTCATGCCCGAGCCCGAGGGGCGACGTCCCCTGTGGCAGAACGCGGTGTACTTCGCGGTGATGGTGGGTATCCTGGTTTTTGCCAACTGGGGAAAGCCGAACGACTACCAACTGCAGATGCAGGACGGGAGCACGATTCGCGCGGCAGTGATCGCGGAAACGGATGGGATCTCTCAACTGCGTGTGCTCTCGGGCGAGC
>JABGQJ010001309.1 GCA_018648945.1 Victivallales bacterium | reverse complement strand
GAAGTCATTTTCAGCTCGGCGTCGCCCGCATCGATCACATGGTCCACGGTGCGGAAGTCCGGGTCGTAGTGGAAGGCCCCGGTCTGCAACAGATTGGCGGTGCAGCCGTAGAACACCACCGCCGCCCGTTCGTCGGTGAGGGAGATATGCGGCCCCACCACATCGCCGGAGACGATGGGTTTGCCGCCATTGCGGCCGGGATGGACGATGACCAGCGATCCGGGCACCGGTAGTTGCGGCATGACCGAAGCCGAAAACTCGTCGAACTTGAAGCTCTTGACTTGCACCGCCCACGAGGCGAACCAGCGATTGGACTTGCCGGTGGGGGCAACCAGCTCGGAGGGCAGAGTCAGGTGCGGGTCGGCAAGCATGGCGCTGAGCAGTTTGGGCACCGTCCGCCGCAGTCGTCCGGCGCTCTGCCAGTCAATTCGGTCGAGGGTATCCTGAGGTGTGAAGGCCCGCCCAAAGCCGGAGTAGGTGTTGCGCAGAGCGAAGGCGGGGGTCGGCCCGGCGGCTTGGAGCACGGCGACCGCTTCCGATGGCTCGGGGAAGTAGTGCAATTCGGGCAGGCCGCCCTGCATGGTCATCGCATCGACGAAGGTCGCGGTCAGTTCCTCGTCGCCGACGCCCTCGGCGATGCGGGCCACGCTGATCCCGAATTTGTGGGGCCAGCGGGCCAGGCCCCAGTCATTGTTGGCCGAAAGCCCGAAGCGACCGTTGGTCCAAACCAGCTCGAGATTGATGGCGAAGACGACCCGCCGGTCGCCGAGCTTCTGCCGGATTTCGGCATTGGCGGCCACCCGTTCGAGTTCGGCGCGGTTGCGCTCGATCCAGCTGGAGCGGGTGGTCACGATCTCCTTCACGAATCCCCGGAGAATCTCCACCTCGCCCTTCTCCTCACTCAGGTCTCCCTCTTCGGCGAGCTGCCCAGCCACCCCCACATTGGTGCGCACCCCCACCTTGTTGAATAGGGTGAGTACGTTCACATAGGTTCTCTTCCTGTCATCCAGTTCCTCCTGCCGGCGTTTGGTCTCCTCCTTCGGCAGCTTGAGCCGCGCAACCCGGATCTTCTCGGTCTTGAGCAGGTTCACCTCGCGTCGGGCCAGATCGACGATGGGCTCCTTGACCGTGAAGTGCTTGCCGGTCGAGCTGTCGGTCAGGCTCCGCAGCTTGATCGCCAAGGCATTGTCTTCTGCAGTGCGCGGGCTGAGATTGAACTTGCGGTAGTAGTTCAGGAGCATCTCCTGCACGCGCACGTCGCTGGCGATCACATCCTGGGTTCGTTCCAGCCGGTCGCGGGGCACCAGTAGGCTCCAGGCAAGCTCGCGTTCGCCTTGGAAGG
>JABGQJ010001308.1 GCA_018648945.1 Victivallales bacterium | reverse complement strand
CCAGTGGGCTGTCTCATTGCTCACGTACGGCCCCACCCGCTCGGCGCGAACGGCAGGCCCCACCACGCGGACCACGAGACGATTCGGCTGGCCGTGGCGCAGGAACTGGGTGACATCGAACTCGATGGGCGTGTAACCACTGGTCTCGCCACCCACCATGTCGCCGTTCAGCCAGACTTCGGCGTGGGCATTGACCGCCGCGAAGCGCAGCCGCACGACCTCCCCCTGCCAGTCGGCCGGGACGGCGATCTCGCGGGTATACCAGGCGACGCCTTCGTAGTCCTCCTCGTGCTCTTCCCAACAGCTGGGGACGGGGATGTCGCGGGCTTCTTGCTCGGGGAACTGCCCCCGCCGGTTCCAGTTCTGTTCCAGGCCGGTGTTGCCCCGGTCAAAGGCAATCCGCCACGTGCCATCCAGTGTCATCGTGTCGTCCGTCGGTTCTTGCATCGTGTCCGCCCGGCTTGGTCGCGGTTGTGGTTTGCTCTTTGTTCAGGACTAAATTGTTCTGAGTTAGGCCGCATCGCAAACGTGTTTGCGTTGAAAGATGTTCACTGTAGGTGTACATATGTTCATATGAAGCCCCTCAATGACCTCTATGTATCGCTCCGTTCCGAGCCCCCAGCTGGGGCCTCGGTCTGGGTGCATTCCGCAGGCCTGCTGACCGGCGGAGGAAGCTGCCGGTTTGCGTTCGCACCGGCGGGACATGTCGGGCCACATCTGATTCTCTCGGGTCAAGGCGTAGTGCGCTACGCCGGCACGGAACAAGGGGTGACCGCCGGGGACATGTTCTGTCTGCTTCCCGGTGTCACCTACGAGTACTGCGAGGACCCTCTGCGCCCTTGGCGCTACGCCTGGTTGCACCTGGAGGGGACCGGTGCCGTAGAATTCGCCGCCGCTTGTGGGTTCACGCCGACGGCCCCCCTGCGTCCGGCCGCTGATCTCAGCGCGACCGCGCAGGTCATGGAAGCGCTTCGGCAGTCCCTGAAGCCTCCCGAAGGGCATCCCCACGGCGTCATGTCGCTTCTCCACGCCTTCGCCCAGATCTGCAATCCCGCGACCGTTGGGGAGTCTGTCGCGCCGGGCGGCGATGCGGCCCTCCTGCACCGGGCGCGCCTAGTCACCCATTCCTCGCTACACACGGGTCTGAACGTCACCGAACTGGCCGGGGCCCTGGGCATCAGCCGCACCAAGCTCTACCTCGTGTTCTGTGACAAGCTCGGCACAACCCCCGTGGCTTATTTGGCAAACGCGCGCATCGAGCGTGCCAAGCGGCTCCTCAGCGGTCTGGACCTATCGACGGCAGAGGTGGCCTCTGCCGCAGGTTTCCGCAGTCCCAAGTATTTCGC
>JABGQJ010001307.1 GCA_018648945.1 Victivallales bacterium | reverse complement strand
CACCGAACGGAGTCATTGGGGCCGCAGTATTGAGCGGGCCGAGTCTCTTGCAGGGAGTTCGACCAAGGGCTTCTCCTGCCAGCGAAGCGTTGTCCCCTCGTTGATCTGGTAGTAGACGGGGCCCTCCCTGTCGGTCATGATCGAGCAGGCCTCCGCGTCGGTGGCCAACCCATCCCATGAAACGACACCGTTGCCTTCCTTGGGAAAGAACGCTCGGAACGTGTTGGCCCCTTGGCGCCAGGTCAGGCCCAAGCCATGCGGACCGCTGTCCACCCGGCAGTCCGGCCGCATGTCCCGGTTGGCCGGGATGAGCACAACCGAGCGCACACTCAGCACGTGGTCTTTCGCTTCGGGCCGTTTGCCAGACAGAGAGAACCGGATCTTGTGCGTGCCCTCGTCAAGGGTTGCGCTGCCGAGACGAATCGGTGCCGTCCAGAACACGCGCTTCGGGCGAAAGAGGTCGAGTTCCGAACGGATCACCTTGCCGTCCAGAAGAACATCGCAGGTACCCCGATGATCGGAGCAGTAGAACTCCGCCCAGAGCTCGTATTCACCGGCAGTCGGCACGGCGCGGTCGACTTCGAACCACTGCCCTACCGTTTTCGGCTTGAAGTAGATCGCCTCGTTCTGGTAGACCACGAATTCCGCCCCGTTCGTGCGGACTGTCTTCCAGCGTTCTCCCTGCGGCAGCACCCGGGAAGCGTATCCGTCCGGCAGCGGCCCTGCCTGGATTGCCACGGCGAAGGGCATCTTCACATCGCTCTCGACGCGCAGCTGGTTCCCGTTGATCACCTTCCAGGGGGCCTCGACGAGACTGTGCAGCAGTGCGGTGCCCTCGGTGTGTTCGACCAACGCCGTTCGATCCCTGAGCAGAGAGACCCTGGCACCGGTGGGCAGCGATAGGGTCCATGCTTTGGCAGGCGGCCATGCGGCGCCAATGAACGTGCTGTTGCCGCCCGCCACCGACTTCAGGGGCTCGCGGTCTCTGCCTGCCGCCTGACAGTGCAGCTCCAGAGGCAGCTTCGGCACGCCGTAGGACCAGCGGGCGTCGTGGGCCCCCGCCTGCAAAGCCAGGACGCGTCCTGCGTGGTTTGTGGCAATCCACGTCGGGGCTGCCCGAGCCCCGTTGCCCAGGGAGGCGCACAGGCTCGGTTTCCCGGCAATCGCGCGTTGATGGACAACGGTCCCACGCGCGTTCAACTGCACCCATGTCCCATCGTCGCAGCCAGCGAGGAAGGCTTGCTTGGCCGTGTTGCTGCTGAAACTACACACGGGGCGCGGCAGTCTGGTCGCCCATAGCTGGTGTCCATCGGTTGCGGACAGGGCGGTCACCCAGCCGTTGCCGAAACCTG
>JABGQJ010001306.1 GCA_018648945.1 Victivallales bacterium | reverse complement strand
GCGAATGAATACGGGAGACAGCCATGAGAACGAACGACACTGACCAGAAGCCCTGCCAGGTCACGTGCCCTTATTCAGAATTCAGAATTCAGAAGTGAGAATGCAGAATATGCTGGGAGTTGTGATCGGGGGTTCTGGGTTGTGGATCTTGGGAAAAAGGAGGGGAGAAGAGAAGTCAGAAGTGAGAGCCCCGCTACGGCGGGACAAGGTCCGAACTCGCCCCGCATGGCGGGGTGCAGAATGGGCCGGGAGCGCTGGCTTCCAGCCGGCATCCCTCGTATTTCGCGCTGCCAGTTCTGTGCTGCCGATTCTGCTGCCATGCCGGGAGCGATGGTAGAGGGAGGGAGATGGGGATTCTAGATTGGGGTATCAAGGTGCGCGAAGAAGCTGGCGGCTTCGGGGCAGCCGTAGGTGGTGGCCGTGTAGCTCTTGCCGACGCCAGGGGCGGGCTGGAGGGGATGGGTGAGGTACTGCTGGAACTTCTTGTTCCAGGCGAGGCGGAGGATGCGGAGGTGCTCGGGGTTGTCGGTGACGCGGACGGCGTTGACGTAGGCCATGATGATGACGCCAGCTTGGTTGGCGGTGCGGTGCCCGGGGCAGGAGGTGTAGCGCCAGCCGCAGAGATTCTCGCGCCAGGTATCGTGGTTCATGTAGTCGACTGCCGCGTCCACGCAGGGTGGCAGTCGTTCGTCACCGGTGAGTTCGTAGTAACGGGCAAGGCCGTTCACGAGGACGGCCGTGATGAAGGTCGCCATGCCGGTATGCCGCGCCTTCTTGCAGACGCAGTGATCTGCTGCCATGGGTTGCACGATCCAGCCACCACAGACGGGATCCTGCATCTCCAACGCGTCGTCGGCGAGAGTATGCATGGCGTCCACGTACCGCTGGCTGGAGTCGAGCTCGTAGGCACCGCCGAGGGCGAGGAGCGGCCACCCGGTCATGCGTCCGCAATGGGTGCCCCCCATGAAGCGGTACTCGCGGTCTTCCACCAGCTGGGCGATGTTGTCCGCGACCCGTTCCACGGTTTCCTTGAGGAAGGGGTTGCCGGTGAGGAAGTAGAGTCGCATCATGCCGGTGGTCCAGACATGGCCGAGATTGTAGGGATCGAGGCAGGAATAGGGCTTTGACGAGTGACTGCCGATGCCGCGCGCCCGCAACCAGTCGCGCACGGTTTCCTCGTCGGTGAAGCCGCCCACATGGCCGTGCGCGTGCTCGTGGACCATGCCGGGCCGCGGCGGATAGGTCTTGGAGGTCCAGGGCCGGTAGTACTCGATAAGATCCGGGTTCAGGGCGTGGACGGTATCGACCTCTGCCGAGTGGCGGCCAGCGGCTTCGCCCCAGTACAGATACTTGGGATCGCCGGTG
>JABGQJ010001305.1 GCA_018648945.1 Victivallales bacterium | reverse complement strand
GTGTCGCGCATGGCGGTGACGCGGGTGTTCAGGAGAATCTGGTGGAACTCCTGCTGGAGTCGGCTAGCCAGGGGCTTGACCAGATCGGGATCGACCTGGGGAAGCAGGGAGGCCATCATCTCGACCACGGAGACCTGCGTGCCAAAGGCCGCGTAGACTTGCCCCAGTTCCAGGCCGATGTAGCCCCCACCGAGAACCAGCAGACTCTCGGGAATCTCGGCGATCTCCAGAGCCCCGGTTGAATCCATGATGCGCGGAGATTCGGGCACGAAGCGGGGAATGGCAGGTACGGAGCCGGTGGCCAGAATGGCGTGCTCGAACTGGACGATGGTTTCCTGTCCGTCCAGACCGGTCACGGCAACCGAGTGGGGGTCGCGGAACTGGGCCGTGCCCTGAATGAACTCGATGCCGCGTTGCCGGGTGAGCTGGCCGAGACCGCCGGTCAGCTTGCCGACGACCTGGTCGCGCCACTCGCGAATGCGGTCGAAATCCACGTCGGGCGTACCGAAACGGATGCCGATGGTTTCCGCCTCGCGGGCGTGTTGGATGATCTGGGCGGCATGGAGCAGGGCCTTGGAGGGAATGCAGCCCCGGTAGAGGCAGACCCCGCCGGGATTCTCGTCGCGATCGATCAGGATGACCTTCAGGCCCAGGTCCGCAGCATGGAAGGCGGCGGGATAGCCGCCGGGGCCAGCCCCGATGACAACCAGTTGGGCTTCGCGTTCGGAGCTCATGAGACGCCCTCCAGCGAGAGCAGCAGGGGCTCCTCGATCGCTTCCGCCACCCAGCGTACGAAGCGCGCCGCCTCCGCGCCGTCGATCAGGCGGTGGTCGTAGGAGAGCGACAGGGGCAGGATGGTGCGGACGACGATCTCGCCGTTCTCGTCCACCACCGGCTGGCGCTTGGCGCGGCCCAGGCCGAGGATTGCCACCTCGGGGTAGTTCACGATGGGGGTGAAGTAGCTGCCGCCGATGGCCCCGAGGTTGGTGACCGTGAAGGTGCCGCCTTCCAGGTCCGCCAAGGTGATATTCCCTTCTCGGCAACGCCTGGCGACCGCGTCGATCTCGGCCGCGAGTTGGACCATGTTCTTGCCGCCCGCATCGCGGAGTACCGGCACCATCAGGCCCCGTTCGGTGGCCACGGCGATGCCAATGTGGATGTAGTCCTTGAGGACGATCTCCCGCTTGGCCACGTCGATGGAGGCGTTGAACTTCGGGAACTTCTTGAGGGCCTCGGCCACGGTCTTCACGACCATCACCGCCATGGTCAGCTTGCCGCCCTGGGCTGCCGCGCGGTCGGCGAACTTCCTGCGTAGGGAATCGAGTGTGGTGATATCCGCGCTGTCGAAATGGGTGACGCGGGGGACATTG
>JABGQJ010001304.1 GCA_018648945.1 Victivallales bacterium | reverse complement strand
CATCGTCGTACCAGTCAAAGGCCCAATACCCGTGCAGCCAGACTTCGGGAGCCTTGAGCCAACGCTTGGGACGGTCGCCCTTGTATTCGAAGGTGCCGGGGCGGTCGGGTTTCTCCGCCCAGCGCGGCACCGAGCCACGCTCAGTCACCTTGCCGTACTTGGCCCACTCCTTGCCGTTGGGCCAACGGGAAATCGGCAGCGATTGGCTGTTGAAGAACAACTCCAGCATGGGACCACCGTTGAAGGCGGCACGGCTGAGCGCGCCAAAGTCGGTAATCCCCAGCTTGCCTAGGTCGCATGCGAGGACCTTGCCTCGGGCCACCGGATCCAGACGCTCCAGGATCTTCGCGTCGACCACTGGCACAAACCGGTCCGCCGCCAGATTTCTGCCGCCGCTCAGTCGTGGTTTCTCGCCCGGCGCGGCCCGGAATACGGTGGGGTCGGCCTTGGTACCCGAGTCCTGCGTCTCCAGCTCGAACGTACCGGTCAACTCATGGTTCCCCCCGCGCAGCCAGACCGTCACACCATCCGCCCTGGCTTCGGTGGCAAGGGCCCGCATCGCCTTCCTGGCCCGGACCAACGTCTTGAAGGGGGAGGACTTCGTGCCCTTCCCCGCGTCGTTCCCATCCGGGGCCACCCAGAACTCCGTTGCCCCGACCACCAACCCAGTGCACATGATTGCCAACCAGATTCTACTCATTCTCGCTCATTCCTTGCTTCTTGCGCTGGTCGCGCGCCTGGAGGCTGAATTCACAGCCACAGTAGTCCTGCCGGTAGAGCCCCATCTGCTTGGTTAGTTCCAGGCTTCGCCGGAAGCCATCGCGCTTCTTGAAATCGACCTCGAGGAACCCATCCCACACCTCACGCCCGACCCGGAAGATGTCTGCCGAGCGCTTGTGCGGACTAATCGTCAACGTCGTGGCCAAGCCAGTGAACCCGTGCTCCCGCGCATAGCGGGCCGCCCGTTGAAAGCTGAACTCGAAACAGCGCACACACCGTGCGCCGCGTTCCGGCTCGTCCTCCAGTCCCCGGACAAACTCTCGCCACGCAGCATGGTCGTAGGCATCCACGACGAACTCCGCAGCGCTGGTCTCAGCCAACTGACGCGCCGCAGCCAAACGCCGTTCGTGCTCCGCCGCCGGGAAGAGATTCCCGTTCGAGAAGAACAGCGCCACCTCGCCCTCCTCGCGCAGACGCTCCAGCGATGCCGTGGCACAAGGGCCACAGCACACGTGAAGGAGCAGCTTGGGCAGTGAAGGCATAGGTGGCTGAGGCTCAATCGAGTTCAGGACCGGGAAGACAAACATACGGAAGAGAATTCTAGCCTCTCTACCCTTGAATCCCAGCTGGTCGCTGGCACATTAATCGACTCGC
>JABGQJ010001303.1 GCA_018648945.1 Victivallales bacterium | reverse complement strand
CCTGGCCGTCCACCCGGGGCCGGGCCGGCCGGCCGGCGCGGACCGCGCTCGCGGCCGTGCAGAAATCAGCCAGTTCGTCCGCCAGGGGATTGGTCTCCCGCACCGGGAACGCCTCGCCGACCGACTGACCATCGGCGAAACGTTGCACGGTGGCCTGTCGCAGGCGCAGGTCGATGTTCACATGTCCTGCGTCCTTGGCCAGCAGGAGTTTGCGGGCCGGTTCCTCCGCCAGACGGCTCGCGGTGATGTCCGCCACGCGTCCGTCCGCGAACGTGAGCCGCGCCGCCACGAAATCCTCGTGCGTGCTGAGCACGCTTCGGGCAAGGGCGGAGATGGCGACCGGCGTTGCCTGCATCAGCATCAGGCACAGGTCGAGATCGTGGATCATCAGGTCGTGCACGACGCTGACTTCGCAGCCGCGTGGCGGCAGGTTCGGTCGGGCGGGGGGGAACGGGGAGCAGCGACGGGCCGAGAAGTAGCGGACCGGGCCCGGGAACTCGGCCGCCGCGGCCAAGGCCGGGCTGAAGCGTTCCACATGCCCCACCGCCAGCACGAGTCCCCGCTGCCTGGCGGCGGCCACCAGTTCGCGGGCCTCGGCCACAGTGCTCGCCACGGGCTTTTCAACCAGCAGGTGCTTGCCTGCCCCGAGCAGCGGCATGGCAACCCGATGGTGCAGATGCGCGGGGACCACCACGCTGAGTCCCGCGCATGCGTTGGCCAGGTCTTCGATCGATTCGAAGACCTTCGTGCCCGTCTGGGCGGCCACTTTGCATGCCGATTCCCGGTTCACGTCGAAGACGCCAACCAGATCGGCCTGCGGACATGCCGAGTACAGACGGGCATGGTGCCTGCCGAGCGCACCCGTGCCGATTACGCCAACTTGCACAACTCTTGAAGCTCCAGATTGCTCAAACCGTCCCCCCAGCCCGAACCACAGCCCACGCCCCAACGCGGAAGCCGTTCGCAACCACAAGGATAGCACGGTGCCGGGGGGAATGCGACCGGCGTGGTGCCTTTTTCAGGTGTTCCACCAAGCCGGTCCCCTATCCTGGCAGCACCCAGTAGGTCTTGGGCAGCTCGCCGGTGTAGCGATAGTAGACGAACCCCATCACAATCACGGCCAGCCCCGCCACCATGTCGCCGGCGATCAGGCCGAACATCAGCGGCTTCACCTTCTGGTAGGACTGGGCGCCACCGTAGCGGGAGACCACGAACTTGAGGAAGCAGCCCGCCAGGAACGACCAGGCCATCATGTACCCCGCATAGCCCGACCAGACCAGGAAGAGCACCGGATGCAGCGGCCACTTGGCGAAACGCAGCCGGCCGGCACTGCACACCAGCACCCCGACCAGGGCCACGAGGAAGGCGATGCTGCTGCGCTTGTCCGGCTTCATGTTGCGGAACCGG
>JABGQJ010001302.1 GCA_018648945.1 Victivallales bacterium | reverse complement strand
TTCTACGCGTGCAAGCGCATCCCCTGGAACCACGCCATCTGGCATCTGTTCGTCCTCGGCGGCAGCGTCTGCCACTTTTTCGCCGTGCTCTTCTACGTGCTCCCCTGGGAGAAGCGCTAGCCTGGACCATTCTCGCCCCAACATGCCGCGCAATGGCTCAGTCACGGGTGGAGGTCTCTCTCGGCGGGTGGGTGAGGCGCTGGTCTGCACACCCGCCCCCGACTGTTGTCGGCGCGTCAGCGGCGGCGGTCGCGTTGGGGAGCGGCACTCCGCTCCGCAACGCACTCACGTGGGGCCCGGGGAGACGAGTCTCCCCGGCGGGGCTGCGGGGCTGGCCCCGTTTCCGGTCCCCGTCCGCGACTGAGGCATTACCATGCCGCAGTCGGCTTCCTTGCATCCTGTTCCCGTCGTGCTACTTTTGCCTCCCTCCCAATGAGGGAGAGTGAGCACCTACGAGTTGGGACTGACCATGCTTCTGACGCTTACATCAACGCATTCCCCTGCACCGGATCTGGGCTACCTGCTGCACAAGCACCCCGCTCGCTGCCAGGAATTCGAGCTGTCCTTCGGCTCCGTCTATGTTTTCTTCCCCGAAGCCACAGAGGCGCGTTGCACGGCCGCGTTGCTGCTGGATGTGGATCCGGTGGGCATGGTCAAGGGAAAGCGCCAGCGGTCTGGCCCAAGGGATCTGTTCCAGTACGTGAACGACCGGCCGTATGTGGGTTCTTCTTTCCTGAGCGTCGCCATCGCGCAGGTGTTCGGCAGTGCGCTGAACGGCACCTGCAAGACCAGGCCCGAGTTGCTGGCGCAACCGCAGGAACTGGTTGCCACGATCTCTGCGCTGCCGTGCCGGCGAGGTGGCGAGGATTTCCTGCGGCGGCTCTTCGAACCGCTCGGCTACGAGGTGACCACGACCCGTCAGCCGCTGGACGAGACGTTCCCCGAATGGGGGGAGAGCCCCTACTTCACGGTTACGTTGCGTGGGACTGTCACGCTCGCCCAACTGCTGACCCACATCTACGTTCTCGTGCCGGTGCTGGACAACAACAAACACTACTTCATCAGCAGCGACGAGGTGGACAAGCTGCTTGCCAAAGGCGAAGGCTGGCTGGCCGATCACCCCGAGTGCGAGCACATCACCCGGCGTTTCCTCGGCTTCCGCCCCAGTCTGGCCCGACAGGCCTTCGCACGCCTTGCCGAAGAGGCCAGCGACGAGGAGGAGGAAGAGGTCGCATCCCCCGCAGAAGACGATCGGGTCAGCCTCAATGACGCCCGGCTAGGCGCGGTCACGGCCGCGATCCGCAACTCCGGCGCGAAGCGCGTGCTGGATCTGGGCTGCGGCGAGGGACGGCTCCTGCGCGAACTGCTGAAGATGCGGGAGATAGAGAAACTGGTCGGCATGGACGT
>JABGQJ010001301.1 GCA_018648945.1 Victivallales bacterium | reverse complement strand
GGGTCAAAGCTCTGATGGCTGTTCTTGCCGTTGTTGTAAGTCATCCTCTTGCCGTTGTCGACCAAGTACAGCGCGAGGTTCAGGCCGCTGCCTTCTGCAATCCCTGCCAGGACCTGCCGGCGGACCTCCGGCACCATGAAATCGAACTCCACGGCTCCCGCCTGGAGCGGGCGCCCCGTGGCCAGATGCAGCTTCATCCGTGGGCCCGTCCCCGGCCACTTCAGATGCAGAGCCCGACTTCCCCCCACGAGGGCCACCTCTGCGCTGCCGTCTGGGAGCAACCGGGTTTCCTCCTTCCCGTAGCCGCGGGTGAAGTACCAGCCGGTTGGCAGTTCGTCGCAGAGCCCTTCCGGCAGACCCTCGAAATCTTGGGCTGCGACAACAGTCATGCCCTTCGGAACTGGACCAAGGCCCGGCTCTTTGCCCTCGACAATGACCTCGATCTCATCCACTGATGGCGACAACGTCGTGTCGGTCAGGCGGACCTTGAGCCGGTGCCGACCCGGTCGCAGCGTTTTCGGCGTGTACCAGGTGAACGGCGCGTCTCGCTCCAGGTGGATCTGGCTGCCATCCCAGATGAAGGCCACGTTACTGCGGGATGGGTTCCCCCTGATCTCGACCTTGAAGACTGCGCCCGGCTTCACAGTCGAGCGGGGTTTGTGCGACGAGATGTGGATGCGCGCGTCGCGTTGTTCACCCACCATCAGCTTGCCGTCGGTGAACGCGAATTCTGCGTGGCTGAGCGCGGGTGGCGTGCCAGCCGCCTGGGGCAGCTCCAGACGGATTCGGCGCAGGGGCCTCGCTGGCTTCAGGCTGAGCTTCACCTCCTGGGTGTCCGAGCGTGAGCCCAGTTTCTCCCACGTGTTCCCGTTGACGTCGGCACAGGTCAGCACCTGGGCATTGGCCACGGGTCCGGCGAAGCGGAGAGTGAGCTCACGCAGGGCTCTGGTTGCTGGCAGGTTGAGCTGCCACCAGCCCGGTTCGGCCCCCGAGGCCTGCCATGGGATCAAGCGATCGCGTGCTGAGGCGGACGCCGTCAACCACGGCTCCGCGACCGTGAGACGGTCCTTCAGTTGGCGGTAGGCACGCACATGATCCGGCTTGGTGGCATAGACATCGGATTCGTAGATGGCAACACCGTCAAAACCCGCATCGTGAGCAAACCGCCCGTAGGTCAGCGTTTCGCCCGGGCCCCGCCCGTGAAGTCCGCAGATCAGCTTCACATCGCGTCCCTTGGTGAGGCGGAAATACGGTTCGGCGGCCGCTGCGATCTCATGCGGGCGATGCAGCAGCTCCGGTCGGCTGAGATAGCCGTTCATCAGGCACAGTTCCCCGATCAGGCCGCGTTTCACCAGATCCTCCACATCCATCCCGTTGTCCCGATTCCATGAGAACGGGGCGAGCGAACAGCGCAG
>JABGQJ010001300.1 GCA_018648945.1 Victivallales bacterium | reverse complement strand
GCCCGCATCGACTACAAGATCGGCTTCTGCGACGCCATTCTCGACAAGTGCCGGGAACTCGTCGGCCAGGGCAAACACATTCTCCTCTGCGGCGACTACAACATCGCCCACCTGCCCATCGATCTGGCTCGTCCCAAGCAGAACGAGAAGAATCCCGGCTACCTCCCCGAAGAGCGCGCCTGGATGGCCAAGTTCCTCGGCGCGGGCTTCGTGGATACCTTCCGCACCTTCTGCGACGCCCCCGAGCAATACACGTGGTGGTCATACCGCTTCAAGGCGCGGGAGAAGAACCTCGGCTGGCGCATCGACTACCACTGCGTGGACGAGGCCCTGGCCCCCGCCGTGCAAAGCTCGCGCATCCTCGCCGATGTCATGGGCTCCGACCACTGCCCGGTCGTCATCGAGCTGGGGTAGGGGGGGAAGGAATGGCATGATGGAATGATGGAATAGTGGAGAGAAGGGAGGGGGGAAGGGGGAAGAATCGGACGAATCAGTCGGATCGGACGAATCGGACAGGTGGGATCCCTTCGCATCGCTCCATTCCATCGCTTCTCGTGGAGGGCCTTCATCTCCACTCCTCCACCCCTTCGACCTTGCTCACGGCCTCCGGCATTCCACCCCTTCGACTTTGCTCAGGGCCTTCGGCATTCCACCCCTTCGACTTTGCTCAGGGCCTTCGGCATTCCACTCTTCCAGCATTCCATCATTCCACCATTCCATTCTTCCAGTATTCCACCCCTTCGGCTCTGCTCAGGGCCTTCGGCATTCCATCATTCCACCCCCTGTGAGAAAGTTGTGAACGAACCCACGGAACATGCGGCTCCGTCCCCCCGTGAAGAACTGGCCAACGCCCTGAGCCACGGTCTGGGCATCGCCCTGAGTCTCGCCGCCATCGCCCTGCTGGCGGTTTTCTCGGCGCTCAACGGGACGACGCGGCACATTGTCTCTTTCAGCGTCTACGGTGCGAGCCTTCTCCTGCTCTACACCTCGTCGACCCTCTACCACAGCTACCGCAATCCCCGCATCAAACGGGCGTTGCGCGTGCTCGACCACGCCGCCATTTACTTGCTGATCGCGGGCACCTACACGCCCTTTACGCTGGTGGTCTTCAAGGGGTGGTTCGGCTGGTTCTTCTTCGGCATTATCTGGGGATTGGCAGCCACCGGGGTCGTCCTCAAGCTCCTCTTTGTCGGGCGCTTCCACAAGGTGGCCGTGGGGCTCTACATCGCCATGGGTTGGCTGGTGGTGATCGGCCTGAAGCCTCTGATTCAGGGCATTGCCACACCGGGCTTCGTGCTGCTGGTCATCGGGGGGGCGCTCTATACCGGCGGCACCGTCTTCTACGCGTGCAAGCGCATCCCCTGGAACCACGCCATCTGGCATCTGTTCGTCCTCGGCGGCAGCGTCTGCCACTT
>JABGQJ010000130.1 GCA_018648945.1 Victivallales bacterium | reverse complement strand
AGATGTTTGTGCGGAACGCGCTGAAGTTCGGCAAGAACGAGACCGATCCACTGCCCGCGCCCATGCCCACCGAGCTCTCCGGTGACGGCGCGCTGCAGGCCGCCTTCGTGAAGGAGATCCGCACCGGCGAGCGATCCATGGCCGCCCGCTCGCGGGATGGACTCAACGCCCTGCTCGTCTCCCTAGCCGCCGACGAGTCGGGCCGGACCGGCGACCGAGTCGTCCTGGATCTGCAGTAGAGGGGAGCTCTGTTTCGAGTCGCCCAGTGATGTGCGACCTGCGGCGGGGGGATTCCGTCCCTCTTGCCGTTCCCGATCTTAGCACCGGAGGTGCGCGATATACCAGCCCAGGCCAACGGCCTGGGTTCCGGTCCCACCAATCCCCGAGCCCCCGCAGGAGGGCGGCATATCGTAGCCACGGGCGTGAACCCGTGGATACTCATCGGCAAGAATCCCGAGCCCCCGCCTTACCCGCCCGACATCTTGCGGTGGGCCGGGATCTGCTCGTACAGGATCTGCTGCAACACCCGCAGTTTCTCGCCGATCGTGTAGGGGGAGTAGATGTAGTCCATCTCGCACTCGTAGCCTAGCCGCGAGTCGCGGCGGGCGGTTTCGAGGGAGGCGGTGGTCCGTTCGATCTCTGCGCTCACGATGGCAGCCATCCGGTCGAGCAAGGTCCCCACGTCACAGACCTCCTCCTTCCCCACCAGGCGGAAGCGGAGCCCCTCGAACTCCAGAATCGCGTGCAGGCTGCGCAGCATCCGCTGCATCTGCTCCACGATCAGCACTTCCTTCATGGCACTGGGTCGCTTGGCTTCCGGCGCGTTGAGCGTGGCCTCCCGGTAGAGCTTGAGTCCGGCCTCGAACTCGTCTGCGGCCAGTAGGACGTACTTGTTGAAGACCGCCAGGACGTCGGTTTCCGCCAGGCGTTCCGGCGACTCGATGCTGCCAATGCCCGACCTCTGCCGCGCGTAGGACTCAGCTCGGTTCGTGCGGTTGGTGAAATCGGGTGTGAAGACGGCGACGGGGTGCGCGTAGGGCCAGTAGGGATCCACGCGATGCCGCCAGTGGCTCTTGTGCGCCTCGTCCCACCACGAGTTGGTCAGGGTCATGATGCGGGCTGGTGGTTGGTCGAGGAAGATCGGGTTGCCGACTGCGGCGTTTGTTCCCATCGATGGGCCGGTATCGGGGACTAGCTGCATGGCCCGGCTGAAATGCTCCCAGGCTTCCAGCACGAGATCTTCCGAGCCGCTCCCGAACTCCCGGCGCGCGACCGCGCGGAGCAAGGCGTCAAACTCCATTGGGTTGGTCCAACAGGACCAGGCGCGCAGTTCGGCCATGAAATTCGGCTTGTAGCCGTTGCTCCAGGTTTCGAGGGTGCCATCTACCCCGTGTTCGGCCAGGGCGTCGTAGCGCCTCTGCCACTGTTGCGGGCAGGGGAGGTACGGGGTTGTGCCAAACTGCCAGGTCGCGAAGCAATCGACCTTGCAGTACACCGGCATGCCGCGGCGTTTTGCCTCGGTGATCTGGCCGGCAGCGACTTCGGCAGGGCCGACCTGGCTGATCGAGTAATCGCGCAGGTAGCCATGCAGTCCGTCGATCTCGAACGCCTTGCCATTCTCCCAGGTCAGCAGCGGAATCGTGTCTGCTGGCAGCAGGCTGGTGACGTGGCGCTTCAGCTCCACCTGCTGTGGGCGGAAGTCGATGTTATACTCCCAAGGCAGCACCTCGATCTCGGGATTGATGGCGTGGCATTCCTCGGCCACGACTCGCACCGCCTCGGTCCAGTATGTCGCCCACTCGTGCAGATCCTGCTTGCCCTGTCCGCCTGCACCGAAGAACTTCTCGAAGTAGAAGCCCTCGGTAAGCAGGATGTAGCCATGGATGTCGGGGAACTTGGTGACAATGTCGCGCACGTGTTCCCGCAGCCCAGCCTGGCTTCCCGGTTCGCGGGTGTTGTTGTAAAGGATCGGGGTGTAGACCTTGATTCCATGCTGGTTTGCGCGGTGGATCACATCGTGCAGCTTGGTGGCGTCCTGCTTGCGGATCAGGTCGTAGTGGGGTGGCCCGGTCACGCCATTCGGGTTGGCGTAGACCGAAGCGAAGATCCCATCGTAACCATCGTGTGCCAGATGCGAGAGGTAGGCATCTGGCCACTGCATCCAGCCCAGCCAGGACAGCACCATCCGCGTCCGGTAGCGACTGTGTCGCACCGTGCTCAGGTCGCCCGGCAGGAATGGTGCCTCGCGGAGATTCATGCGGGCCTCGAGGTTGAACAGCCCATGCATGACCCCGAGCTCGTCGTGGCCGCAGACGACAATCTGCTCGGGAGTGACGCGAATCTCGTAGTCCTTCGACCCCTTGAGCGAGTCCCCGATTCCGGGCATCTCCTCGCGCGTTCCGGCTAGGATGACCCCCGCCTGCGCCGACCAGTCAGCGAGCGACCCGATTGGCTGAACGGTGACTCGGACCCCCATCGACGTGGCTAGGTAGTCGCGGAAGTCATCGGCGGCGGTCTGGACAAGTGGGCCCGCCCCCGCGTGCATGCAGATCTGCCAGCCCTCGTGGGGAATCACCATCTCATCCGGCGTCGGCTGCGCAGTGGGGTCGCGCCGTGGCCGGTGGACGGGACCGTCCCTGAGCGTGCGGTGGTAGTCATACGGTTGCTCGGTGGGGAGAACGCGTGCGGCTTCTCGCATGAAGGCATCAGACATGGGGGCTTCCTCGTCGTTGGGGGCCACAGAGGCCCTTGGCATGGGCACTGCAATATGTGCCGGGGATTCGTGGACGCCAGCAGCAACGCCTCGGCCAAGATCCGGCACCGCATTGCGTTTCCGCGTCACGCGACTAGTTTCACGTATGCGTCCACCAAGGCAAGGAATGGAACCATGACTCACACCATCGGTTGTACCACCCGCCCCTACAGCACGCTCTCTTTTGCGGAGGCGTGCACGCGGATTGCCGCGGCAGGCTACACGGATGTGGCCGTTTTCCGCAACGAGGGAGCGATGCCGGTCGATAGTGCCAGTACCCCAGCACAGATCAAGGCGGCGCGGGCAGCGGCGGCTGGCGCTGGGCTAGCCCCGTCCATGATCATCGGCCGGACCCAACTGAATCTGGGGCTGGCAGAAGCGGTGGACGACTACCGGCGCATGATCGACAACAGTGCGGCTCTCGGCGCGCGTTGGCTACTGGACTGTGGGGTGGGCAATGCGGCGCTCTACGACGACTACCTCGAGCTGATGCGCCAGTGCGCGCCGCACGCTCAAGCGGCTGGCGTCGCGATCACCATGAAGCCGCATGGCGGGATCAGCCTAACCACGGCGGATCTGCTGCGCGCCCACCGGGCTGTGGCGCATCCCGCCTTCGGCATCTGCTACGATCCCGGCAACATCATCTACTACACCAAGGGCGAGCGCCGTCCCGAAGAGGATGTGGTTGAGGCCGTCCCCGTGAGCACGGTCTTCATCGTCAAGGACTGCGTCGTGCAGGACGATACGGCAGATGTAAACGTGACTGCCGGCGACGGCTTGGTGGACTTCCCCACCGTGCTGGGTGCCTTTGCCACCGGCGGCTTCTGCGGCCCGCTCTACGTGGAGTGTGTCGGCAGCAAGGAGCCAGCGGCAGTGGACCGCGACATCGCCTTCACGCTAGGCTACGTGAAGGGCATCCTGGCCAGTGCGCAGCCTTGTGCATAAACCGGGCGATGGCCTGTTAGTAACTGGTGCGCAAACCGTCTAGAACAGGCTAGGCATGAGCCCATCGGGCCCAGGGAACATCATGGCCATGCCGAATTCCATCTGGAACTCGGGGTCCATGGAGAGATCGAGGTGTTCGGTTGCGCGGGCGATCTCCTCGGCTTCGTTGCGGAGTTCCCGCGCCAGGAGGACGGCCTTGGCCCCGGTGGAGGCGGCGTTGCCGACGAAGTGGATGCGTTCGACCGGCAAGTCGGGCAGGAGGCCAATACGCTGGGCGTTCTCGCGGCGGATGTAGTTGCCGAAGCCGCCGGCGAGGAGGACGCGATCCAGGTCTTCGGGGGTGAGGCCTGCCTTGCGGAGCATGATGGCGATGCCAGCGCGAATGGCGCCGGAGGCGAGCTGGAGTTCGCGCACGTCTCGCTGGTAGAGCCGGATTGCCTCGCCGGTCTTGCTCCCGGCGGCGGACACGAGCTCGAACGCGTAATCCCCGGCTACGGCGACGAGGCCTGCGCGGATGGCGTCGGAGATCCCGTCGGGCGCCTCGTCGGGGCCGAGGATGCGGCCGGTCTCGTCGATGATGCCGAGGCGGAGCAGGTCGGCGACGGCGTCGATGAGGGCGGTGCCGCAGAGCCCGGAGGCCTTGCCGCTGCCGATGACGCTGCAGCGGATCTGGTCATCGACGACGATCTTCTCGATGGCACCGTCGGTGGCGCGCATGCCGCAGGTGATGCGGGCCCCCTCAAAGGCGGGTCCGGCAGCAGCGCTGGAGGCGAGAAGTTGGCCGCCGTTGGCCAGGACAATCTCGCCGTTGGTGCCGATATCCACGAAGAGGGTGGGTTTGGAGGCCGCGCGCAGTTGGTGGGCGAGCATGCCGGAGACCGTGTCGCCGCCGACGAAACCGCCGATGTTGGGGAAGATGTAGGCCTCGGCTAGGGGATGTGCGTAGAGGTCCAGCTCCATGGCGGGCAGTTGCAGCGCGCGCGAGTTGACGGGGGGGAAGGGGACCTCACCCAGGGCGGCCGGGCTGATGCCGCAGAACAGGTGCTGCATGGTGGTGTTCCCCGCAGCGGCCAGAGCCAGGATGCGATGGGCTGGCGCGTCGACCTCCTCAAGCAGCTCGGTGATCAGGGCATTGCAGGCCTCGATGACGCTCAGGCGCAGCTCCTGCACCAGACCGTCGCCTTCCCGGGCGAGGGTGATCCGGCTGATCACATCGTCGCCGAAGCTCACCTGGGGGTTGATGGTGGCAGCCACAGCCAGTTCGGTGCCGGAGGTGAGACAGAGAAGTGTGCCCACCAGGGTCGTGGTGCCGATGTCGAAGGCCACGGCCAGGGGGGATTCAGCGGTGGTATCGCCGGCATCGAGGGCAAGGAGGACGTCACCGGACAGAGTGGCCGTGCAAGCGAAGTTGGCGCACCTGAGCGTGGCGCCGATGGTGCGCAGAAGGGGGAGAGGGGCACGGATCTCTCCCGTCATGCCGGTGATTCGTTCCAGGTCGGAAATTGGATCCTCCTGGGTCGGGGGGGGGAGCTCGAGGAATTGCTTGGTCACCGCTGGGGTGCCATCGACTTGGCAGCCGCTGGCATCGGTGAGGATCTTGCTTGCCGTCTCGGAGAGAGAGCCCTCGGGGACGACCACGATCAGGCTGTCGGCCACGGGCGTCTGGCAAGCCAAGCGCCAGCCTTGGCCCAGTTCCTCGTCCGTGAACGATGCACGGCAGGCGCCGCTGGGTTCACCCACACCATGGCTGATCTGCACGCGGCACTTGCGGCATGTGCCTTTGCCGCCGCAGGGCGCCCGCAGGAGGAGGCCGGCCCGAGCCCCCGCCTCGAATACCGTGGTTCCGGGCATGACGTGAACGGTCCGCCCGCTGGGCTGGAAGACGACTTTGAGCTCCGACTGCATACCGCATTCTCCGCAGAATAGTGATGACCCGCCCGCAACATAGCCCGGCCTGCCGGGGGAACAACGGGCAAGGCGCTCGCTTTGGGCGGCAGACTGTGCACAAGGCTGTCAGCAACATGTGCGCGAATGGCTGGTGCCTGTTGATCGCCTGTGTGCAACTCCGTGGCGAATCCCCCGTTCCTTGAGTCAGAGAAGTTCAGGGAGTATCGTCAGGCTCCTCTGGTGTGACCTGAACAGAACTTGGAGTGGCGACTCATGAAACTGGCGTTCCTCGGTGCGGGCAAGATGGCGACGGCGATTGCGGCAGGGATCTCGAAGCAGGGGATCCTTCGCGTCGAGGACATGGTGGCATGCGACATCTATCCCGAGGCCCAGAGGAAGTTCACGGCTGTGACGGGGGTATGCTGCGGCGACTTCAGCGAAGCGGCGTTCGTGGCTGCGGATGTGGTTGTGTTGGCGGTGAAGCCACAGAAGGCCGAGGCGGCGGTCGCTGCCCTGCCGACGCTGAGGCCGGAGTGTCTGGTGATCTCGATCATGGCGGGGGTGCCGCTGGCCCGACTGGCGGCATGGTTGGGGACGGAGAAGCTGATTCGAACGATGCCGAATACGCCGATGATGGTCGGTTGCGGGGCTACCGGATTTGCGCGCGGCCCGGCTGCGGATGGTGATGATGCCGAGTTTGTGCGGCGAGTATTCGGCGCGCTTGGTTTCGTGGGCGAGGTGCCGGAAGAGAGCCTGGACGCGGTCACCGCGCTGAGCGGTAGCGGCCCCGCCTACGTGTTCGAGATGATCCAGGCGCTGGTGGATGCAGGCGTTTCTGCGGGATTGCCTGCCGAACTGGCGTTGGGGCTGACCGTGGAGACGGTGGCCGGGGCGGCCGAGATGCTCCGGCAGGGCCTCGGGACTCCCGATGAGTTGCGGACCGCAGTCACGTCCCCGGGGGGCACGACTGCAGCTGGTCTGGGCGTGTTCGCCGAGGCCGGGTTCCGGGAACTGGTCCGCCAGGTGGTCACTGCCGCTCGCGACCGCTCCATCGAGCTGGGCAAAGCGGACTGACCCAAGGCGGGTTGCCTTGGGTGTGCGCCGTTGGTGGTCGGACGGGCTACATCTCGTCTTCGTCGATGTCGTAGCCGATCTGGAAGGTGCTGGTGATGCGCTGCACTTCCTCGATCGTGGTTTGGCCTTGGGCCACCTTTTCCCAGCCGTCGTCGCGCAGGGTATGCATGCCGCGCTCAATGGCAGCCTTCCGCAGTTCACCCGTTGCCCGGTGAGCGGAGACCATGTCCTGGAGTTCCTCGTCAAGGAGGAAGAACTCGTAGATGGCCACGCGTCCCTTGTAGCCCATATGGTTGCACTCCAGGCAACCCGGGGCCTTCCAGGCCTGGACGTCTTCGGGAGGAATACTCATGACATCGGCGATTTCCGCCCGCACGCGGCGGGTGATGTCGTAGTCCTCCTCCTTGCAGTCGGGGCAGATGCGGCGGACCAGGCGCTGGGCGAGCGCGGCGGAGAGAGAGGCGGCCACGAGGTAGGGCTCGATGCCCATGTTCACCAAACGGTTGACGGCGCCGACCGAGTCGTTGGTATGCAGCGTGCTGAGGACCAAATGGCCGGTCAGCGCGGACTGAATCGCAATGTCGGCCGTTTCGTTGTCGCGGATCTCACCGACGAGGATGATGTCGGGGTCATGGCGCAGGATGGAGCGCAGGGCCGAGGCGAAGGTGAGACCGATCTCAGCATGCATCTGAATCTGGCTGGTGCCCTCGAGTTCGTACTCGACCGGGTTCTCCACAGTGATGATCTTGCGCTCGGGATTGGTGTCTCGTACCTGGGCGAGGGCGGCATAGAGGGTGGTCGTCTTACCACTACCGGTCGGACCGGTGACCAGGAGGATGCCATGGGGCAAGTTGACCAATGTGTTGAGGATCGCGTGCTGCCTTCTGTTCAGTCCCAACTGCCTCATTTCCAGGAAAATGGAGCTCCGGTTGAGGATACGCAGGCAGATGGTCTCGCCGAAGCGGGTGGGCACGATGGACACACGGAGGTCGGCGAAATCGCCGCCCACGTTAATGCGGATGCGCCCGTCGTGGGGGAGTCGCTTCTCCGCGATATTAAGCTTGGCCATGATCTTGAGACGGGACACGATGGCGTCGTGCAACTCGACCATCCCGCCCGAGGTGGGGATGTCACGCAGCATGCCGTCGATGCGGTAGCGCAGCTTCACCGAGTCGCGGAAGGGCTCGATGTGAATGTCGGTGGTGCCCATTGCCATGGCTTCGAGGATGATCTCGTTCACCAGGTTGATAATGGACGCCTCATCGGCCGCCCCTACCGTATCGAGCTCCTCGGTATGGCTGTCGTCGAAGACCCCCTTGGTATCGAAGAGCCGGTTGGCCTTGCGGTCCTTGCGGATCTGCTGGACCTTTTCGGCACCCAGCCCATAGATGCGCTTGAGGATGGAGTTGATCTCGCCGGGACTGGCCAGCATGGGGTCGAGGCGCAAACCGAGCACAAGGCGGAGATTCTCGCGGTCGCGGATGGAGGGCGGGTTGAAGAAGGCGGCGCGGAGCGTGCCCCGGTTGATGGCCAGGGGAACCATGTTGTAGTGGAGCGCCACCTTGGCGGGCACCTTGGTCGTGGCCTCCTCGGAGATTTCCTCCTTGTCGAGGATCACGAAGGGCAGGCCATTGCACTCGCTGAGCGCACGGTAGACCACTTCCTGATTGGCAAAGCCAAGGTCAAGCACCGCCTGATGGCTGGTCACCGCAGCCCGGCGCATGCGGCGCCGGGCCTGCTCGGCCTGTTCCTCGGTGAGGTGTCCCTCCGCGATCAGAACGGAGAGAACGTCGCCCCCTCCACTACTGCCTATCGTGCTCAGCGTCTTCTGAGGGTTCATTCGAGAACTATCTTCTTTCTGCCGCCTTTGGCGATTTGCAGTGGTTTGCCCTTCGGGTCGATGACTTGAAGCATCTCGCCGCTGAACTCCTTGATCTCGATCCCGTCGATCTTGCGCCCGACCGAGAGTCGGACCATGCTGGTCTTCTTGGTGGCAGGGTTGGCGACACTGACGAAGGCAATCATCTGGTGGGTGGTGCTCTCGAGATAGCCTCGATAGGTGAGCACCCGGGCTGGTGGCGGTGCGGCCGGCTTGGCGGGGGTCGGCGCCGGGGTGGGGGCGGGTTTGGTGGGAGTCTTTGGCTTGATGGGGATGCGGGTTCGTCTGGGCGGCTGGGGCTTCTTAGCCGTGGTGCCAGTCTTCTTCCGTCCTAGCCAGGGGCGCTTCTGGATGAGTTTGAAGCCGAAGGAGAACGCATCGTTGGGGACTCGCTCGGCCGCCTCCGCATCAAGGAAGGCGTAGGGAGTCTTGCCGAGGAAACTGGGGCGTGTTCTCACTCTGTTCTGGCCGGTTGCCGTGCCCTCCTCGTTCCCGTGGAACAGCCAGAAGCTGAGAATCCCAAGCAGGAACACAAGCATGATCCAGAAGAGAGTCCTCTCCCAGTCGGTCTTGAGCCTTTGCATGAGTACTGACATGGCTGTGTGCCTCGCGGTGCTGCCCGGGGTCGGTGTGGGCGGGGAAGGAAGTGGCGTCTAGTCCATCGTGACGGTTCGTTCGGCTCCGCGAGGTACGGTAGCACGGGTGCCGTCCGGTGCTAGGACACGAAGGGATTTCCCGTCGAAACTATCGACGCGGAACTGGCCATAGGTTTGTCCGGGGCGGAGGAATCGAGTCTGTACATTGCCTGTCTTGGGATTGCGCACAGCCAGCGCGGCCAGACGCTGCCCTGCGGTGCTTTCGTAGGTTCCCAGATAGCGGACCGAGCGGGTGGTGGCCGCAGGGACAGGAGGGTCTTGGGGCGGCAGCGTGTCGACCCCGTCGCCGTCGTGCTTCCCCGTGCCGTCCCCCGTGTCGTCCCCCGTGTCGTCCCCTGTGTCCGGGTCGGACCCGATCCCCACGTTCGTTGTTGACTGCCCAGGCAATTCGCAGGAGAACCCGAAGGTGCCCCCGGTCTGAGTCTGGGACTGGTGCGGTGAGAGGAATGCGAAGGCGTTAGGCCCGAGGATACTCGCCCGTCGGTCTGGGCCGCCCCGCGTCGGGGGGGGGCTGGACGGGGCGGGGGCAAGCAACCAGGCCAGCGAACAGAGGATACAGGCCACAGAGACGATCCACAACGCCGTCCGCTCCCAGTCATCGGCTAGTCTGTGGAGAGTTGCTCTCATGGTCGGTACTCCTGGGTTGCGGGGTCTGCGTGCATCAGGCACCAGGCGGGAGGGGCTTTGCCTTGTTGCTGCGGATGATCGGGCCGGCGCCGCCGGACGGGCGGAAGAAGGAGGCGATCTCAAGGGTCACGACGACGTTTCGCGTGCGGACCTTGCCATCGCTTCCCGGCTTCCTGGTCGTCATGAGTTTGGGCTCTTCCTGCTCGAGAACAAAGCGGTTGACGGTGAGGAAATTCCCTTTCTCCTGCAGGCCCTCGATGGCCTCGCATACGGTGGGCAGGGGGCCCTGGAAGCGGATGCGGATCGGGAACTCCTGGACGTAGGCTTCGTCGTCGTTCTCATAGAGAACATAGGAACGCGTGGGCAGTACGGTGATCTGCGAAGCCGTGCGGCCTCGTCTGCGCATGAAGCCCCCCAAGGGCGTGCGGGCGGCTCCTTCGCCGGGTTGCATGGCTATGCGCTGGTTCTCGACGACGAGGCCGTGATCATCGACGATGACCTGCAGGATGCGCTTGATCGTCCAGACCTTGATGAGCAACTCATAGGTGTCCACCCCGACGGTATCCTTGCCGATGCCGAGGACCTCCTCAGCCAGGTAGACGTTTTTGCGGGCGAGTTCCTGGCTCAGTTGGTCAAGCTCGTCCTGGTAGACAAAGTTGGACACCTCGATCATGAAGGTGGCAATGTCGGTGTACTCGTCCCTGATCTGCTTGTCGAACATGCTGGTGGCGCGTTCGAGCACGCTGTTCGCTCTGGCGATCAGTCCGCTATTGTACTCGGTGCCGTCGTCCCTCTTCCTGGTCACGCCTTCGAGCACGGTCTTCCGGGTTGTGACATGGGCCTTCAGGCGGGTGGCATCCAAGGGGTAGCCGGTGTCCTTCACCTTGCCCTTGAGCTTCTCGACGAGTTCCTCATGCTCGTCCCGGAGGTCGGAGACGTCGCTGAGCTCAGGCCGGACGACCATGAAGAATGCCGCGCCTGCCGCAGCAAGTACGGCGACGAGAAGGAATAGGGCCAAACGATGTTCAGAGGGCCAGTTGTTCATTGTGCGTCTGTTGGTCCTTAACCTACTTCTTCTTCTTCTTCTTCTTATCGTTAGGTTGGGGAGTGGGAGGAGAGAGGGCCTTCTTGTTGACATCCAGTTCGGCGAACCGCATGTCAAGATTGAAGGGGAAGAAATTCCCCTTGGATGGCTTCTCCGCCCAGAAGCGGTTCCAGCTGTTGTAGATCTGTTCCTCGATGCCTTGCCGATCGGGGAGGGGGATGGGGCCGGCCTGTTTGAAGAGTGATCCCTGCTTGAGCCGCTCCTCCAGTTCCTTCAGGGCTTTGTACCGGCCAATCCTCACATAGGGTGCATAGCCGAAGGCAACCATGCTGACCAGTTGCTCCATGTCCTTGACCAGCGCTGCGTCCAGCAACTCGGGATTGCGGTCGCTGCCGAGCGCGTCGGGGGCGCTGTTGAACATGGCCGCACCCAAGGCGCCTCGCGCCTGTCGCCGGCGCGGGTTGTCGTCTGTAATCCCGGCGTCGGTCTCCGGTTCGGGCCGCTGCTCGTCATAGCTGAGGCGATCCGCGACGTAGACGAAGAAGTTGTTTGTACCGCGGACGCGATGGAGCTCGTTCAGTGTACTGATGTAGCGCTGTGCTCGGTTGGCCTTCTCGACGAAGGGGACGAGCATCCTCTCGTGGTGATCCATCGCCGTCATCTGCTCATCCAGCTTGGGAATCAGCGTCTGGCATTCGCGCAGTTCGTTCAGTTCCCGCTCGAGCGACAGCTTCTCCTCGGTGAGGTGGAAGTGGTAGCGCACCAGGGCTGCGGCAAGCAGCCCGATGAAGATCAGTTCGGCAGCAACGAGGAACGGGAACAGGCGACGGCGGCGGCGGAGCCAGCGCAGAGACAGGGGGGCCAGGGAGACGGAGACCCGGGCGGCCTCCATGGACTGCAGTGCCAGGCCAAGGGCCGCAGAAAGGGCGGGCATGGATTCGCCGGTCTCCGCGTCAGGGGGGCCGAAGACCACGGCCTCACAACCGAAGAAGCGGCCCAGGCAGTCGGCAAGGCCGCCGAGGGCGGCGCCGCCGCCGGTCAGCCAGATCTGGCCGAACAGGAGGTCGGCGAGCTCTTCCTTCTCGGCCGATCGCCAGTGCTCGATGGCATTGCGCATCTCGCTCTCAAGCTGAGCGGTGACGGCGTGCAGGGGGTTCTCCTCCATCTCCGGGTCGAGGATGAACTCCCGCTTGCGCCGGTCTGCCTGAGCTTCGTCACAGCCGAGTTGGGAGGCCAGGACCTCGGTGTACCGGGAGGCACCGAACATGAGGCTGCCAGCGAAGAGCACCTGGCCGCCGGCGACGACGAGGAGGGTGGTGCCCTCGTCGCCGATGTCCATGAGAATGGAGGGCCGGTCGTCTTCGATGGCGGCGGGATGGAGGTAGTAGAAGGCGTTGGCCACAGCCAGGCCATTCATGCCAAGGTCAACCACATTGACCCCGTCGCGGGTGAGCCTTCCCATCCGTTCGTCGATGACGGACTGGCGACAGACACCGATGAGGACAGGATTGCTGCGCCCGAACTTGGGCTCCATGACATGGTAGTCACTGCTGAAGGATTCGTCCGAGAGCCCGCCCAGTTGCGAGGTCTCGAAGGAGACCATGTCCTGGAGTTCCTCGTCCTTCACGCCAGGCGGGAAGTCGCTTACCTGGGTGGTTGCCAGGAATTGGGGAATGCCGACGGTGAAGGGGCGGTTCCTGAGCCCGTTCTCGCCCAGCCAGGCGAGCATGCTCGACCGGAGCTCTTCCTCGTCCAGGATGCCTTCCTGGTGGGCGTCGAGCACCACCATCTGCTTGATGGCGAGTTCCTTGCCCTTCGGGACCACGTGCACGGCCTTGACCGCACCGTGTCCGATATCGAGCCCGACCGCTTGTTTTTGTCTGGAGAATAGTGCCATTCGTCGTCCACCCGTGCCGTGCCGACGGCGTTATTTCGCTACTTGCACGAAGCTGCCATCGCTATCGATCACGGTGGCCGTGACGAAGATGATGAGATGCTGGGGCACATTCTTCTCATTGGTGTGACGGAAGAAGAACCCGATAAGCGGAATGTCGCCGAGGATTGGTACCTTCGATACGGTTTTCTGCACTGTTGTGGTGACCAGGCCCCCGAGGGTAACGGTTTGGCCGCTCTTGACGGCGACGGCAGTCTGCACGGACATATCGCTGGTTTCGGGGAGCTCAATTGTGCCCGGCGCGTTGGTGCCGGTGCTATCGTCGCTGTTATTGTTGTTGCTGCTGCCGCCTTCGGCCACGACGTTGAAGGATCGCCAGCGGGTGAGCTCGATGATCTCGGGCAGGAGACCAAGGAGAATGGTTTCGCCGTTGTTGCCGATGTTGACCTTGACTTCGAGAGTGACCCCGGTCTCCAGTTCCTCGGGGTCGCCAGTGAAAGCGGTCTGGACGGAGGAGTCGCCGGTGGTGTCGCCGCCGTCGCCGGCCACCGTGTCGAGCTCGCTGTAGTAGAGCGTGGTATTTCCCCGTCGCATCCTGGCGGTCTGGCCATTGAGAAGGGTGACCTGCGGAGCGCTGAGATTCTTGGTGGAATCGCGCCTCTTGATTGCCGAGATGATGAGGTTGTAGGCCCGGTTCCCGATGACGCCGTCGAAGGTGGCGCCGCCGATGCCAGCCTCGTTGCCTTCGGTGATGGCCCCGAGACTGGAAAGGAGAGCGGTGATCTGGGTCATGCTTTCGGCGTCCTCACCGATGGTCGGTATGTCATCCGGACCAGCGGAGAACTCGGCCCCCACGTCGAGCAGGTCGTCTTCGCTGATGGTGAGGAAGCGGGCCTCGATACTGACTTGGAGGGGGGGCTTGTCGAAGGTCCTGACGAGCTCTTCGACGAGGCGGAGGTTCTCGCGGCTGTCCTTGACGATCAGGACGTTGCGGGTCTTGAAGACTCGGTAGCTGGCCCCCTCGGGGCTGTCGGCCAGGAAGGCGTCGAGGGAATCCTCGAGATCGGTGTCTTGGCTGGCATCACCCTCGCCGCCCTCTTCGCCTTGCTTCTTCTTGGGCTTGAGGGCGGGCACGAAGCCGTGGCGGAGCTGGAAGACGCGGGTCTCCAGCTGGGGGCCAGTGCCGGGTTCCTCGGTGCTCTCGGTGACCCAGATGATGTTCTCGCCCATGTGGAAGGCGACGCCCATGTTGCGGGCGATGTAGCTGAGGATTTCCTTGAGGGGGACTTGCTTCACATTGATGGTGAGGGTCTTCTCGGCCTCCAGCGCGTCATCCGCGATGACGTTGAGGCCGTCCTGTTCGCTGAGCACCTGCACGAGTTCCTTGACGCCCGCGTTGTCCAGCTCGATGGAGACCTTCTTGTTGATCAGGTCTTCCATGGAACCCACCGGCATTTCGAGGGGGTCGAGGTTGGGGGAGATGACGATTGTCTTGCCGTAGGTCGGCGGCAGGACTAGGCA
>JABGQJ010000013.1 GCA_018648945.1 Victivallales bacterium | reverse complement strand
GAGCGGGGGGATGGGAATGTGTCCGACAAGCCATCCTGGTGGCCTCCCCGTCTCCTCTGCCCCCCAGATTTCCACCACTCCCTCCTCTCCCCCTCCCTTCCCCAGTTCCCCATCATTCCAGCATTCCACTATTCCATCATTCCATTCCCCCAAGGCCTCCCCATGTGCGGACTAGCTGGCATCTTTGACCTTCGCGAGGGGCGCATCCCGGATGCCGCCTTGCTTGGCCGCATGGCCGCGAGAATCAGCCACCGGGGACCCGATGAGGAAGGTCTCGACACGGGCTCTGGGTGGGGGTTGGCAAGCCGTCGCCTGGCCATCATCGGGGTGTCCGATGGCAAGATGCCGATGGCGAACGAGGATGGCACGATCCACGTCGCCTTCAACGGCGAGATCTACAACCACCACCGCTTACGCGAGCGCCTGCGCCAACAGGGACATGTATTTCGGACGCACGCCGATACCGAGGTGTTGGTACATCTCTACGAGGAACGCGGGGCGGCGCTGGTTGACGAACTGGAGGGCATGTTTGCCTTCGCCCTGGTGGACGAGCGGAACCACACTCTCCTGCTGGCCCGTGACCGCATGGGGCAGAAGCCGCTGCACTACGGGTTCACCGAAGACGGCTTCCTGGTCTTCGGCAGCGAACTGCAGGCTCTGCTTGAGCACCCCAAGCTCTCGCGAGATATCGATGCGCGAAGTCTGTCCGATTACTTCGCCCTCGGCTATGTCCCCTCGCCGCGCTCCATCTACCGGTCGGTCCACCAGTTGCCCCCCGCCCATCGCCTCACGACGCAGCGCGGGCAGGAACCCGGGCAGGCAGAACGCTGGTGGCGACTGCGTTACGAACCCAAGCAGGATCTGTCCTTCGCGGATGCGGTGGAGCGCACGCGGCAATTGGTGGACCGGGCCGTCCAGGCCCGGCTGGAGTCGGAAGTGCCTCTCGGGGCGTTTCTTTCCGGTGGGTTGGACTCCTCGGTGGTCGTCGCTTGCATGCAGGGGCATCTGGCCCAACCCGTCCGCTCCTTCACCATCGGCTTCGACGAAGCGCGCTATGATGAACGCGGTGCCGCCGCCACCGTGGCTGCCCATGTGGGCACCCAGCATCAAGAGCGCGTGGCGGAACCCGCCGATGCGGCTCTGCTGCGCCGCCTGATTCGCCACTACGGCGAGCCCTACTGCGACTCCTCCCTGCTGCCGACTGCGTTGCTCTCCCGGTTCACCCGCGAGGAGGTGACTGTGGCCTTGAGCGGCGACGGCGGCGACGAGCTGTTCGGTGGGTATCGCCGGTACCAGTTCATGGCCCTCTACCGCCATCTCCAGGCGGTTCCCGGTCCCCTGCGCCGTTCGCTTGCCCGCGTGCTGCTGAAGGTCCTGCCTGCCGCGCGGGCTGGACGGACGGCCGTCTCCGAGCTGCGCCGAGCCCTCACCGCCCTTGCCCAAGCACCGCTCGCATGCTTTGCCGGTTTCCAGCAGATCTTCTCCCGTGATGCGGCAAACCGCCTGCTCGCCCCGGTCTCTCCGAGCGGCCACTACCTCGACGACTGGGGGGACCTGCTCTCCGAGGGAAGCGCGCGCGACTTTGTCGAGCAGTTCCTGGAGCTTGACACCGCCTGCTATCTTCCCGAGGATCTGCATCGCAAGGTGGACATCGCCTCGATGGCCTTCAGCCTGGAGGTACGCGCCCCGTTCATGGATCGGGAACTCCAGGAATTCGTGGCCAGCCTGCCCCGCACCTTCAAGTGCGGTCTGCGTTCGCGGAAGCGGCTGCTCCAAGCGATCGGGCAACCGATGTTGCCAGCCGAGATCTGTCGCCGACCCAAACGCGGCTTCGGTGTCCCGGTGGCGGAATGGCTCCGCGGGGGCCTCCGGGAAGACACGCGAGCGCTTGCCGCCGACCTCCCGACGTGGGACCGCAGGGGCGTGCTGAGCAGAGACATGGTGCAGATCCTGGTGGACGAGCATCTCTCGGGAGGGCAGAACCATGCGTCGCAGCTCTGGGCCTTGTTCTGTCTGAGGCTATGGTACGAGGAAATCGATTCTTCCTAGAATATGGCCCCGCTCCGTTCCATGGACCCACACGCACTTACTGTCATCGAGTTCCCCGTCTTCCTGGACGAACTGGCATCGCTTGCCCAGACGTCCTTGGGTGCGGCCCGCTTGCGCGCCCTGCAACCAATCCATGACATCGACAGCATCGTCGCCCGTCGTCGGCCGTACCAGGACACGATGCGCCTGTACTCGGCCGGGAACACACCGCCTGGGCTGGCCTTTGACGATGTCAGCGACATTCTGCGCCAGTTGGCCCCGCTGGGCGCCGCCGTCGGGGGCGACGAACTGGTCCGCTGTCGGACGTTGCTCGACGCCTGCGCCGATGCCAAGAGCTTCCTGCTGAGCGAGATCTGCCGCGAGTTGCCCACACTCCATGCGTGGGGACAGGAACTGCAGGATGCCCCGGATGTTCGTCAGGCACTCCATCGGGCCCTCGACAACGAGGGACTTGTGCTGGATTCCGCCAGCGCCCTTCTTGCCGACCTGCGTCGCCGGGGGCGCTCGCTCGAACGCCGCCTCCAAGAGACGCTGGACAACATGACTCGCCAGACCGAGCTGGAGGGCGTGGTTCGGGACAAATATGTGACGGTCCGCAACGGTCGCTTTGTCATCCCCGTGCGCCGTGAGCAGCGCGGCTCCTTGCCCGGCGTGGTCCACGATCACTCCAATAGCGGGCAGACCATCTTTGTCGAGCCCAGCGCGACGCTGCCCATGGGCAACGAGTTGGCGGATGCACGGCTGCGGGAGCGAGACGAGATCCTGCGCATTCTGCATGAGCTCTCCGCTCGGATCCGCGTCCTGATTCCTGCCCTGCGCGGCAACACCGAGGTGCTCTCCGAGCTGGATGTGGCGCTTGCGGTGGGGCGCTGGGCGGCGCGGGACAGCTGCCAGATCCCGCGCTTCGGCACGCGGCTCAAACTGGTGAGCGGGCGCCACCCCCTGTTGGAGAAGCAACTCCGTAGTGAGGGACGTGGTGGTCAACTGGTGCCGCTCAACCTTGCTCTCGACAAGGGGACGCGCGTCTTGGTGGTCACCGGCTCGAACACGGGCGGCAAGACGGTCGTGTTGAAGACGGTCGGCCTGCTGACCGTGGCGGCCCAGTGCGGCTTGCCGGTACCGGTGGGCGACGGCACGGAGTTGGAGTTGTTCGAGGAGTTGTTCGCGGATATCGGCGACGAGCAGTCGCTGGCCGCCAGTTTGAGCACGTTCAGCGGCCATCTGAACCAGATCGGCCGGATCCTGGGCGGCGCGGGGAAGGGTCGTTGCCTGGTCTTGCTCGACGAGCTTGGGGCGGGTACCGACCCGCTGGAGGGTGGCGCACTGGCTTGTGCCGTGCTTGATTCCTTGTCGAAATACGACGCCTTGACGCTGGCCACCACCCATCTTGGCGTGGTCAAGACCTTCGCCCATGACCGCGACCAGATGGTGAATGCAGCAGTCGCCTTCGATCTGGAGACACTGCAGCCTGAATACGCGCTCGAGGTGGGGCGTCCCGGGGCGAGCCATGCCCTGCAGATTGCCCGTCGGCTGGGGTTGCCCCAAGCCGTGATGGACCAGGCCGAGGCCTTCCTCTCCTCCGACCATCTGCGTCTGGAGAGCATGTTGGCCACGATCGAGGAGGACCAGCGCCGCATTGCCACGCAAGAGAAGGAGGTGGCCGATGCCCATGAGCGGATGGTCGCCGACCGCGACGGGATTCGCAGCGAACTGGACGGGCTGCGTGGCGAGCGCCGCAAACTGCTCCACGATGCCCACCAACAGGCTGCGGGAATCGTGGAGAACACGCGCCGCGAGATGGACCAGCAGATGCGCGAGTTCCGGCGGCAACTTACCGACCAGAAGGAAGGCGAACGCGTGGTGGCCGCCGCGCGCCAGAAGCTGCGAGCCAAGGGCGAGAAACTCGCAGACGGGGCGAGGAGGACCGCCGCCAAGCCCAGCAAACCGGTACGATCCGACCGCATCCAGGTGGGCGACACGGTCAAGATCCCCCGTCTCAATGGCCAGGGCGAGGTGGCCGAGTTGCTGGATGGCGGCAAGAAAGTGGCAGTCATGATCTCTGGACTGCGCTTCACCGTTGCTGCAAAGGAGCTGGAGTTGGCAGACGCCCCGACCGAGCTGGCCAAGACATCTGTGAAGGTCAGTCGGGCCCGCGTGGTCGGACGGACTTCCAGCGAGCTGGTGCTGGTGGGGTCACGCGTGGATGAAGCCGTGGACCGCCTGGATGTCTTTCTCAGCCATGCCATGCTTGCCAACCTGGAGCAGGTCCGGGTGGTGCATGGTTTCGGCACGGGCGCGCTCCGCCGGGGAGTCCACGAGTGGCTGCGGCAACAGCGCTCGGTCGCGAGCTTCCGTATCGGAAAACATCAAGTAGACCCCGGCGGTGCGGGTGTGACCATCGTCACCTTGCGCTAACCCGGTACTCGCCCCGATAGAAACCACGCGAGGAGCACCCTATGAACCGCTGTCTGGTTGGCACTCTGATCTTCCTGCTCGGCACTGTTCAGCAGCTCGTGGCACAGCCTGCGGACGCCGTCGGGCACTGGTCCTTCGATGGCGATCTGCGCGACCGGAGCGGGCATGGCAACGACGCCTACGCCGAGGCCCCGGAGTTCGCAGTCGGCAAGGCGGGCAAGGGGCTTCGATCATCACGCGAGCCAGTAGTTGTGCCCGATACGGCGGATCTGCGCCTGACGCCGGGCCTGAAGCTCGACTGCTGGGTGAAGCTCTCCTCCCTCCGCTCTGGTCGGGAGATCGTCGTCAAGAAGAACGAATACATGCTACGGGTGAATCCGGATGGCGAAGGCGGCGGCTTCGCGTTCTTTGCCTACTCGGACGGCTGGGAGCCGCGAGCCTGCTCGGGCGAGAAGGTCAAGTTTGGCGTGTGGCACCACATCACCGCAGGTTGGGATGGCAAGGAGATCTGGATCATGATCGACGGCAAGACGTTTCGGTCCGAGCGCCCCGGCATGGCCGCCCCGACGGGAAATCCCGTGGTCATTGGCCCGCTCGACGGCGTGATCGACGAACTGAAGGTCGAGAACCCCCAGGCCAACACCTCGGGCGTAGCCTATTGGCCCTTCGACGGCGACCTGCGCGATGTGTCTGAACATGGCCATGACATCGCGGCGGCGGAAGCTGTCTTTGCGGAGGGACGCACGGGGCAGGCGGTGGTCACGAAGACCAGTCAGTTGACCGTGCCCGACCACCCCGACTTCCAGCTGGCCCCCGGCTTCCGGATCGAGTGCTCTGCCTACTTCACCGAGATGCCCAAGGGCATCACGAACCTCGTGCAGAAAGACGGCGAATACATGCTTCGGGTCAACCCTCCCAACGAGGGTGGCGTGCTGGCGTTCTTCGTGAATCTCGGCAGTTGGGAACCACGAGTGAATGCGAGCATCCCGTTGAAGGCGGGCGTTTGGTACCGGATAATTGCCCAGTGGGACGGGCGGTCCCTGACGCTGGATGTGAACGGCAACCGAACCCAGACCATGCGTTCCGGGAGCCCCGTGCCCTCCGAGGCGCCGCTGACGATCGGCCCGTTCCCCGGTAAGCTCGACAGTCTGCGAATCGAGAACCCCAAGCTGCCCGCGGTCCGCACGCGGGATCTGCTGCAGGAGCACGCTCTGCTGCGGGCCGGGCGACCGGAGAAGCTCACGGCGATCATCGAGAACTGCGGCAGCGGCGTGGAGAATGGCGTGGTCAGTCTCCAGCTCCGAGGAGACGTGATCTGCCGCGACCCGCTGACGCGGACCCTCGGGGCGTTGCCGACCGGCGCCAGGAAGGCGGTGGAGTGGACGGTGCAGACATCGCAGGCAACGAATGTCGGTGCCACCCTCCGCATCACTGGCGACGGCATGGCGCCGGTCAGCACCGGGGGGGCACTGGCCTTCTTGGCAGCCACCGATCCGACTTCTCCCACTCAGGCCGTGGGCCTCCCGGCCACCTACACTGTGGGCAAGACCCACTACGTGGATGGCACCATGGGCGACAACGCCGACTCCGGTGCCTCCCCAGAAGCAGCTTGGCGTGACTTCACCCCCATCAACGGCAAGGCGCTCGGGCCTGGCGAGCGGCTGCTCATCAAACGGGGCAGTGTGATCAACCAGGAGCTGGTGATTTCCGCCGCCGGGACGCCAGATGCCTGGGCCGAGATCGGTACGTATGGCGCTGGACCGCGCCCGATCATCCGGCGCAACCGGGATATCGAGGACCGTTGCGTGCTGGTCCGCGACCCGGACTGCCTCCGCATTCGCGGGCTGGTCGTGTCGCACGCGGCGCAGGGGCTGATCGTCAACTACCGGAACGGCGGCCATGCGGGACTGGTGATCGAGGACTGCATCGCCCACCACATCGAGGGACTCTACCGGCCCAACGCCAACGGCGTTCCCGAGTGGCGCGACCGACACGGCCCCGAGGGAGCGGCCTTGGACGCCTCCGCCGGGATCGCCATCGTCGGTGCCAATGCCAGGGACCTCCTCGTCCGGGACTGCGAGATGTTCCAGTGCTCCTGGGGGTTCTTCATCAAGGGGGAGAACGTGATCGTAGATCGGGTGTTCTGCCACGACAACTACACGCTGAACACCTCGCCCCACCCCGCCTTGGTCGCCGTCCGGCGGTCCTATCTGCAGAACAGTGTGTTCGATGCCCCGGGCTACCATGCGTCCGCCGGGACCATGGGCATCATGATTGTCGATCCCCGTGGGTTGGTCATCCGCAACTGCACCTTCCGCAATCAGCCCGACTCCAAGTCCCACGACGAGGGCGGCATCGACTTCGAGGCCGCCGGGAATGGCTGCCTCATCGACCGCTGCACCTTCCAGAACAATGCGGGAGCAGCCATCGAGGTGCTGGGCCTGAAAGCGCCGCAGGTGAAGAACCTGGAGATTGCCAACTCACGCTTCATCAAGAACAACGTGGCCCGGAAGCTCGGGCCATCGGAGATTTTCATCTTTGGCAACCAGAGCCCCGAAGTCTGCTGTAGCACGGGCACGATCCACGGCAACGGCTATGTGACCAACCCCGGCATTGAGTTCTTCGTGAACAAGGCCCCGAAGCTGACCAGCTGGACGCTCCGCGACAACACGCAGTACGCCACGGCGGCGGAACTCAAGTGGGCGATGCCCTACAACGAGCCCCCATTGGTGCAGGCCGGCCCCGATATCAGGACCGATCAGCAGGCTGTGCAACTGGCCGGAGTGGTGCAGGATGAACAACGGTTGAGGACCGTCTGGGAGGTCCTTGAAGGACCAGGAAGCGTCATTTTTCACGACGCGAGCACGCCCACGGCAATGGCTGTCTTCTCGACTCCCGGCGACTACCTACTGCGCCTCGTTGCCGACGACGGCGAGCTCTGGCTGAGCGACATGGTGACCGTCCACATCCTGCCTGTCAAGGCAACCGTCGCCAAGGCGTGGGAGTTCAATACGCCCCTGGACAAGGAGGGCTGGACCGAAGTGAACACTGGGACGCGTCTGCGGCACTGGCAGCATCCGACTTGGCCGACCAGATCTGAGCCCGTGAAGTATGTCGCCGGCGGCGACTACATCGTCGCTGTCGAGAAGAGCGCAGACGCCCACTTGCTGTCCGCCGACGAATTGGGCGTGGATCTCGCCACGAACCGAACCATCAAGATCCGCTTCCAGAACCACACACCCGCCGCCAGCATGCGCTTCCGGTTCACCACCGAGGTTTCCCCCGCATGGCACGAGGCGAACAGCAAGAGCTTCGCCGTGGTCGCCAATGACAACGGCTCCCGCGAATACACCGTGGACTTGGCCACCGTGCCCGGCTGGACTGGCCGCCTGAAGCAACTCCGGCTTGATCTGGCTACCGGCTCCGCCATCACCGGCACATGCCGGATCGACTACATCTGGATCGGGCAAGGCCTCCGCCGGTAACCCCCACGGCCAGGGGAGCAGAAAGCCGCTCCGCCCGGCCTGGGGTCTGTGGCCATCACGCAGCCGGAGGAGCTGCATCACCCTTGCGTGGGAAGCGCCGTTTGCGGACCTCCGGGCGCTTCCTGTCGCCTTTCTGGAGAATGCCCTTGGCCCCGATGAGTGCGGTCAGGCTCTCCCGGAAGGCCACCGTATTGTGCACGCGGAGCCCCTCTGGCTGTATGAAGGCCACGTCCCCGTTCGCCAGAATGAGACAGAGCAACACACTGGTTTGCCCTTCGTGCCCCTGGCAGATCTCGCGCACCTGGGTCAACGTATCGGGGCCCAGTTCGTCTTCGCGAAGACGGATGTGGACCTCCACCGCGAGTGCCTCGGGCGCCTGCTCGGCGGAAATCACCCGGCGGACGATGATCTTCGTGTCCCCTGCGTCATCTTCGCTCTTCGAGAACACCCCCTCCACAAACACCACCGATTCCGGCACGATCACCTCGCCGTATTCCTCGAACGTGTCGGCAAAGGCCAGGCACTCGATGTCGCCACTCATGCCCTCCAGTTGGAGGACAGCCCATGGTCGATTGTCCTTCTTCGACCGCTTCATGTCCAGGCCGGAGATCAGTCCACCGACCCGGGTGCCCGTGTCATTGTCCAAGCCGTGCAGCTCGGCAATGTCGTCGATCTGATAGGTCTGGATGGTATCCATGTACTCCGCGATTGGGTGGCCGGTCACATAGAAGCCAAGCAGTTCCTTCTCGTAACTGAGCAACTCGCGGCTGGGCCACTCCTCGATGTTGGGGACCGGCACATCGAAACCAGCTCGGTCGGCCGGGTCGGACAGCATGTCGAACAGGGAGATCTGCCCGACCGCCCGGTCACGGACGGCCTGCTGAGCCGCCGACATGGTGGCGGCCAGTATGGCAAGTACCTGGGACCGCTTCAGCCCGAATGAATCGAATGCCCCTGCCCGGCAGAGGTTCTCCATGGCCAGTTTTTTGACCGCATCGCCGCATCGCTCGCAGAAATCCTGGAGGCCCTTGAAGGCCCCGCCCTTCCTGCGCGCGGCAAGGATGGTCTCAGCGGCACCGCTGCCCACCCCCTTGATCGCCCCCATGCCGAAGCGGATGACGCCGTCGGCCACGCCAAAGCGCAGGTCCGAACTGCTGACGTCGGGCGGCAGAATGCGTAGTCCCATCTTGCGCGTCTCGGCGATGTAGAAGGCCGACTTATCAGCATTCCCCAGTTCGCCATTGAGCACTGCGGCCATGAACTCGGCCGGGTACTTCGCCTTGAGGTAGGCCGTACGGTAGGACAGCAAGCCATAGCAGGCGGAGTGTGATTTGTTGAAGCCGTACTCCGCGAACTTGAGGATCTTCGCCCAGATGCTCTCGGCAATCTCCTTGGTGTAGCCACCGTGCGAGACCACGCCGTCCTTGAACTTCTCGCCATACTCCATCATCAGGGCCATCTTCTTCTTGCCGATGGCGCGGCGCATGACGTCCGCTTGCGCAAGGGTGAACCCGGCGACTGCCTGGCAGACCTGCATGATCTGCTCCTGGTAGACCATGATGCCGTAGGTTTCGGAAAGCAGTTCTTCCATTTCGGGCGTGTCGTAGTCGGGTTGCTCGCGCCCGAACTTGCAGTTGATGAAGGTGGGGATGAATTCCATCGGGCCGGGACGGTAGAGTGCCACCAGGGCGATGATCTCCTCCAGCTTGGAAATGCCGAAGCCGCGGCAGAGATCCTGCATGCCGCCGGATTCCAGCTGGAAGACCGCCACCGTGTTGCCGCAGTTGAGCAGGTCAAAGGTAGGCTGGTCGTCCAGGGGCATGTTCTCCGGCGTCAAACCACCGCCGTCGCGGGCGTTGACCATGGCCAGGGCGTCCTCGATGATCGTCAGTGTTTTGAGCCCGAGGAAGTCCATTTTCAGCAGGCCGAGCTCCTCGCACGGATGGGCGGGGAACTGGGTGATCCACTCCTTGCCCGCGCCACGCGCAAGCGGGACCACGTTCTCCAATTGCTGGTCGCCGATGATGACGCCGCACGCGTGGATGCTCTGGTTGCGGTTCAGCCCCTCAAGAACCCCGCCCATCTCGAAGACCTTCCTCACCCACGGAGTCGCTACCTCATCGTCGTACATCTTCTTGACTTCGGGGATCTTGAGCGCCTTCTCGAGCGTCATCTTCGGGTCGGTGGGGATATTCCCGACCAGGCTGTTGGCGTCGCCGAAGCTCACGCCCATGACCCGCGCCACGTCTTTGAGCACCTGTTTGGCCTTCAGTGTCCCGAAGGTGCCGATCTGGGCCACGCTCTCCGCCCCATACTTGTCGCGGACGTAGTCGATCACTTCACCCCGGCGACGCTCGCAGAAGTCGATATCGAAGTCAGGCGGCGAGACGCGGTCCGGGTTGAGAAAGCGTTCGAAGAGCAATCCGTAGTGCAAGGGGTCGAGATCGGTGATTCCGGCGAGATAGGCAACCAGGCTGCCCGCCCCCGAGCCGCGCCCGGGCCCCACCGCGATGCTGCGCTCGCGCGCCCACCGGATGAAATCCCAGACCACCAGGAAGTAGCTCACGTATCCCATGCGATCAATGATCCCCAGCTCGTACTCCATGCGCTCCAGGATCTCCCGCCGCCGCTCCAGGCTCGGCTCGTCTTCCCCGGGCTGGTAGTCTGGGTTGCCTGCTTCAAGCAGCTCGTATCGGGTGGCCATCGCCTGTTCGCAGATATCCCGCAGGCACTTGAGCCGAATGGGGCAGTTCGGATTCACAGGATCGTCGCTGCCGTCTGGTAGGCGGAACACGGGGTAGTGGTTGACCATGCTGTCGCCCTCGGGGAGGGAGACGTTGCACCTCTCGGCGACCTTCGCCGTATTCTCGATGGCACCGGGGTAGTCCCCGAAGATGGCGGCCATCTCCTCCCCGCTTTTGAGGTAGAACTGGTCGCCCGAGAAGCGCAGACGTTTCTCATCCTCGATATTGCTCTGGGTGCCGATGCAGAGCAGGGCGTCGTGGGCTTCCCAATCCTCGCCGTTGAGGTAGTGCGCATCGTTGGTGGCCACCAGCCCGACCCCGTATTCCTGGCCGTAGGCGAGCAGTTTCTGGTTCACCTTGTGCTCCATCCGGAGCAGTTCCCGCAGATCCTCGTTGTCCGCCTCGTCCGGGTTCGTCCCAGGCGGCGCGTGATACTGGATCTCGAAGAACAAGTCGTCCTTGCCGAACAGCCCGAGAAGGAAATCGATGGTCTCCCTTGCCTCGCGGTCGCGGTCGTGGAGGATATGGTCCGGCAACTCGCCGCTCACGCAGGCCGTAAGGCAGATCAGATCGTGGTGATGCTCCGCCAGAGCCTCGCGGTCGATGCGGGGTTTGTAGTAGAACCCCTCGTCCGTCCACGCAATCCGGTTCAGCCGACACAGGGCCTGGTAACCTTCGTAGTTCTTGGCCAGGAGAACCAAGTGATGGCGGGTGTTGTCGCTGCGGTCGGCGATGCCGCTGGGAGTCATGTAGAACTCGCAGCCAAAGATCGGCTTGACCGCCGGGCCAGTGGGCTCGGGTTCCTCCTCGCCCTCGGGGATGCCCGCAGCCAGGATCGCCTGTTCCTCCGGCGTCCGCATCCTGGCCTTGGCGGCAGCCCAGTGCAGCTCGAGCGCCGCGAACATATTACCGTGGTCGGTGACGGCAATCGCCTCCTGTCCCAGATCGGCAACCTTCTTGCAGAGCCGGTCCACTCGGCAGGCACCATCCAACATACTGTAGTCACTATGCACGTGAAGATGAACGAATTTCGTACCCATTGGTATCCTGTGTATGCTTGTTGCGTCCTCATCGGCTCCGTCCCGCCCTCCAGAAGGTACGGTTCCATCTCCCCACTTGCCAGCGCTGCGCCGCCACATCGTCTCTCGTTCGGCCGTTGCGTTCGCGCCCCTCGCCACAGAGGCGCCAGTGCGCCAAGCAGAGCGGGGTCCGTCTCCGCCCCCGGAGGCGGGGGCGGGGCCGTCAACCACGGTGCTGGATGCAAGGTGCTGCAACTGTGCGCGATACATGGCCAGGGACGGGCAGCCCGCAAGCGGGCTGGCCAGTGCCGCGTCCAGCCAGATCTGCCGTTTCCTCCCAGAAGACGCGGCCAAGCAAGCGCGACCTCCGCCACCGACCTGGACCGCTCCAGCCGGCATTGCCCCCGAGCACATCCGTTCGCTGACGCGTCCGAGACTCACAGGCACGCGCCTCCTCACGACCTCGACGGGCCTCATTTCTACACCCTCCTGCTTGTCATCCCGGACCCATGATGTATCTTATAGGCACAAAGGGAGCACAAAACCAACCACAGAGTCCGGAGTATTTCCTTCCTCGGCGCTGACTTTCACTTGCGCCTTTCCCCCTGTATCGTAGCATTCTGCCCAGTGACGGGGTCGCCTCTTTCCCAGTCAGCACTTCTCGGGACTGCTTCCGCAGCCTCAGCTCCGAAGTCCAGGTGCAAATAGTACATGTTGACCAACTTCTTCAGCAAGTTTGACTTCACAGCTCCCAACATCACGGGGGAGATTCTCTTCTTCGTGTCGCTTATCTGGTGTGTTGTGGTAGCCTGCGCCGTGTGGAGCATCTGCGTAAAGATGCGAACGTGGCCAGCTCGGTTGTTCTGGATTCTCGTGGTGGCGGCCCTTCCCGTTGCGGGCCTCCTCCTGTACCTTCCCTTCTCAATGGACAGCGACGCCCTCCAGTCCTTTGTGCGTTTCGGCCGTCGAAGCTGATTGATCTCCTGGGATGATGGCGAGTGCGGGCCGCGCGTCGCCCCCCAACAAACATGGTTCGGCACAGTAACGATTCGTAGGAACTGCCAATGCTCGCGGTGCCAAAACACGAAGTAGCCCATCGACGACCCGGTCGCCACTCCGCGCGGTCGGCCAACGCGGCTCACGGTCGGCGGCCAGGGCGGTGGACCCTCCTCTCCCTCATCGCGCTGACGACGACGCTGTGTGCGCAGATGAGTGACGTCGAGGTGCCCTATTCCAGCGTCTTCCGGGAGTCCGGCAACTGGACGACCGATCCCCTGCGCGATATGGACTGGTCGACTGACCCGCAACTCAAGATCGGGGATGGTGCTCTTCAGGTCGGCGGTGCCGGGTTCGGTGTCGGCACGAACCTAACCAGCCCCCTCCGCCTGTCCGCAGCACCCCAGGATGCCATGTTCCGTCTCTGGCGCCTCTATCTAGACATCCCCCAGAGCTATGCGGAGGTCATTGCCTCCGACAACGCCAACCAGACAAGGCACGACCGCGAAGAGGGCATCATCGGTATCATCGCAACCGACTTCAGAGCGTACCTCCAGGTCACTGAGCGTCTCCAATTGACTGCTTCCGGCAGGTACGTGTACTTGCCATTCGAGGGCACTGGAGGCTTTCAGGGCAGCGGCTTGTTCGGAGATGGATTCAATGCGAGAGCCGACATTGACGCCAATCCCAGCCTTTTCCTTGGCGCCCAATTCGACGGCACGATAGGCAGGTGGGACGTCTTCATTAGCGACCGTATCGGGATTCGCACTGACAACGATTCCAGCCTGTACTCGCGCACCGAGGCCGAGGCTCGGCTCGGCTACCTTGAATCCAATGATTTCGACAAAGTCGATCAGCTTGGTATCTACTCCCTTGGCGGGGAGTACAGCGATGACGATGAGTCCGTCGAGGGGAGTACGGACACTGATTCCGACAGTGATGCCCGGTGGGAGCTGAACACCGACGCCAAGTACAACCAGTTCACGGTCGGCTTCATGCGCCAGTTGCCGACCGACACGGTCGCGTCCGTGACTTTCTTCCGCCGCGATAGCTGGGGCGGCGACACCGAGGACAATGCGGAGGCTAGCGACTGGCAGCACGGCGTCAATCTGTCTCTGCGCAACCAGCACTTCAACATGCGCTTCAAACCTTATTTGTCCTACACTGCCACCGAGGAGAGCGACGACCGCGACTGGGAGCATGTCGCGAGGCTCGGCGTCTCAGGCCCGTTGACGGAGTACACGGACTTGAACGCCAACGTTGGCTACAGGTGGCATGACGGGTCTGCTGAGCGCGACCTTCTTTGGTACGTGAGCCTCCACAACGAACTCAACGAATTGACCAGCCACCGCCTGAGCTACTCGCGCAGAGTCGAGGAGCCCCAGGACGAGATCCACACCACATTGAGCTACAGCCTTCACCGCACCCTTGGTCCTCGCATGGAAGGCATGCTGTTTGCCAGGTGGACAGAGGAAGACGAGTCCGACGGCCAAGGGGACGGCCACGACGAGACGGAGTACAACCTTGGCGCGGGCATCACGTGGGAGGCATCCAGCAGGCTGACCCTCCGCCTAACCGCAGGCTTGACTGCAGTTCAGGAGGAGGATACGGAGGACGACCACGAAGAGTTCAACGTGAAGCTTGCGGCCAACTATGATCTCACCGACACCATGTCCCTCTGGGCGAGCTACGAGTACACCCGAGAGGACGAGGGAACTCCCAATGAGGGGTATGTCGAGAACCTGTTCCGGATGCGCTTGACCAAGCAATGGTAGCCCAACTGCTCCCGGGCAACCACTCCCAGACATTTGACTTCCCCCCGTTTCGCCATATAGTCATGATGAAGTGGGTGTTGAGTACGGATTCTTCACTTTGACCTCCCCAGAACAAACAGAATTTTGTCGGCGTAACGAAGGCCAATACCAGGAGATTGACAAATGAAATCCGACGTCTGGAGTGTGTTTCTCGGACTCGCCCTCGGTTGCGCGGCGGTGCAGGGCGCAGAATCTCTGTCCCAGGAGGACGGTGTCGCCCTCAGGAAAGCCTACAACACGGTCGATCGGCTAGCTGCATCTCCCAACGCCTTTGAGTTGCAGGATATCCGGCAACGCAAAGAGAGCGCGTCGATCGATGTCGCCTACATCCAGGGCCAAATGCGCTGGCTCGCAGCTCGCGGCAAGAAGGCAGATGCCAAGAAGCTCGAGGCAGCTCTGGGCAAGGCCCGCCAGGCTCTCACCAGTCTCACCAAGCAAGAGGCGACCCTCGCCAGCGGCACGGATGGCGCACTCGCCACGGCCGAACTGGTTGTGCCTGGTGACGTCCTTGAGGTATATGTGACTGAGGACGCGAGCTTCAACGGAATCTATCAAGTCCGCAGGGGCGGTTACATCGTGATCCCACAGTTGGGTCGCGTTCAGGTTGCTGGCTATCCTGTCACGGCCGCTGAAGCAGTCGTCAAGGGATCTCTTGATGTCTCGTATCTTAACAACGCTACGGTTCTAGTGGAAAGGCGCTCGTCTCAGACCAGCCTCGCGGCAGCCGTCGAGGAAGGCGTGCTGCTCGATGGCGAGTTCGTTTCCCGCCGCCCCGGTGTTGCCAAGCTCGAAGGAGTCGGCGGTGGAAGCTTGGTTTCCACGATCCTTCGCGAAGGCGGGACTAGCCCCTTTGCTGATATGGAACATGTCCGTGTTCTCCGGCTCATTGACGGGAAGCCCCTCCTCGAAACGATTAACGTCGATGCCATCCTGGCGGGTGACGAGCTTGCCTCGGACCTCGACCTTCAGGATGACGACATCGTCATCATTCCCACCCGCGTAGGCAAGACCGACGAAGTGTACGTGACTGGCAAAGTCGCCAGCCCCGGTATCCTCCCTCTCCGCAAGGAAGAGGAGATCACCGTCTATACTGCCGTGCTTCGGGTGGGTGGCTTCGAACGCTTCGCCAACCTCAAGAAGGCCTACGTGCTCCGGGATGAGGGCGATGGCGTCAAAGTCCGGATGGGCGTCAACCTGAAGAACGTCGAGAAGGGCAAGGGCGCTGACTTGGTCCTGCAGAGCGGCGACATCGTCGTGGTGCCTGAGAAGTTCTTCAGTTTCTAGGTAAACAAGCGATAGAGAACAGCGGGTAAGGCGGTGCTGGAGTTCCAGATCGAGGTGATCCAGAGGGGGGCTCCAGGACAGCGGCGAGGCCAGCGATCTGTAGTGAGGACTTGGCCTGGCCACCGAATACACTGAGGTTTTCTTTCGCGGGTGAGTTTGGCTCTCCCAGGGCAATTGGGTACTCCAACCCCCTGGGAGAGTTTGTGGTTTCAAGGCCAAGAGGCCATCTGGTCGCGATAACAGACGGGAAGGTTCCCGACCAACTCAGGTCGGCGACTGCTAGAAGTCGGAGCGTGTTCGGCCCCTCCCGGCACACAGATCGAGGATAGCGATGCCCGCAGGACTGAAGAAGCGACACTTTACCCTTGAAGATATGGGGTTGGTCCTCGCCATCGGACTGAAACACCTTCGGCTCATCCTTCTGGTGGCCTGCTTGTTTCTCGTCGCTGGCCTCTTCTATGCTACGTATGCCCGACCGGTTTTCCTTGCGCGTTCTCTGATCACCGCCGAGTTCACCCCTCGGATGATGGGGACGCAGTCGGTCTACGGGGACGCCAACATCGGCTACCTGAACTCCGTGCTTGTGTCGCCAGCAATGCTTGTCAGGACTGCAAACAGTCTCGGCATCCGGACTACGTTCGAGCACATCTACCGTGACTGCCTGGTGAAGATCAAGGCCCGTGCGAAGGGGCCCACCATCGAGTTGCATGTCTGGGCCTATAGCCACAGCGTGGCGGCCAGATGGGCAGAGGCGACGGTGGAGGAGTTCCGCCGGTTCCGCGAGGAGGGCCGGATAAGACGGCGCGACTACGAGATCGAGTCGTATACGCAGGACATGGCCAGGGCCAGGGAACGCATGGAGCAGTATGTCCTCCAAACCGACGCATTCATGCGCGAATCACAGATAGCGGAAGCTAGGTTGGGGCTTGCCGAGGTGGCCCATGTGCCCAGTCGCTTGCGCTCTGTGAATTCTGAGCTGTTGGAGGCGGAGCGTGTGCGCGACGAATTGAAGAGCAATCCCGAGTGGAGCATGGTGGAGAAGTTCGCCTTTCTGCAGAAGCGGACATCTGCGGATTCAGCGGCCCTTGTCGGCAGGACAACCGGGCTAGACCCCGCCAATCCTGTTGCTGCCACTGCCGCTGGGCACGCGGTGGTCATTACCCCCGCCAGCGTGTCGGGCGGGGAAGACTGGCAGGCTCTTCTAACCAAGCGCACCGCCGCCGAGAAGAAGTTCGAGATGGCGAAGGAAACCTATCTCCCCCGCCACCGCGTCTACAAGGCTGCTGAGCAGGAGTACCGGAGCGCAGACGATGCGCTGGAGAGTGGATATGCCGCCTTTGAGAATCGCCTCCACTTCCGGATTGAGCACCTTGCCAACGAGAAGGAGTCCCTCACGAGACTTCTTCACGTTTACGAGGAACGCAAGAGCGCTTGTGACCAGCTGGCACGCGACTTGGGGCTCTTCAATGCGGGGAAACTGAACCTGTATGGCGCCTACAGGCGCATGGCCGAGCGTATGGAGTTACTTGACTTCGGCGGCAAGCATGAGACGATGCACGTTGAGTTTGGCGGCCACAAGTTGCTGAGCCGCCCAGAGCGACCCAGATCTCCCAACCGCGCGAAATTGGCCACGTTCGCACTCTTGGTCGGCTTGGTGGTCGGCGTAGGGGCTGCCTTTGGTATGGAGTACCTGACCCACACTATCTCGCTGCTCGAACAGGCGGAAGAGCACTTGGGCATCCCTGGGCTTGGGGTCATTCCCGAACTGGCCAGCAAGAAGGCGGGTGGTCCTGGGTTGCTGACGGAGGGCGACCACTCCCAACGGGAGGTATTCCGGGTGATCCGGACCAACCTTCTGCTCGACCAATCGTTGCCCGAAGACCGCAAGGTGATCCTGGTGACGAGTGCCATGCCTAAGGAAGGAAAATCCATGACGGCGGGCAACCTTGCCGTGTCCTTTGCGCAACTTGGGCAGAAGGTCCTACTGATTGACGCGGACTTCCATCAAGGAAGGCAGCATCGGACGTTCGGAGTCCCTTCGTCGCCAGGTCTTGGGGGTGTTCTCGAGGGCGAAGTCGCCTGCGACCAAGCTTGCCAGCCTTCGTCGGTTCCGAATCTCGATGTGATGGCAAAGGACAGGAAGGGCCGGAATGTGCCCGAACTGCTTTCCAGGGCAGTCTTTGGGGAGGTCATGCAAGAGCTCCGGGGTCGCTACGACCGCATCATCATCGACAGTCCCCCCGTGCTGGGGCTCTCAGAGACCTGCGTGTTGACGCCCCATGTCGATGGGGTAGTCTTCATTCTCTGGAGCTCACACACTCCAGTGTCCCAGATTCAGGCTGCCCTCAAGATGCTCGCCTCAAATGGCGCCCAGGTTTTCGGATGCGTGGTCAACCGTCTTGATCTTGGCGTTGCCACCAACTACTACTACTACTACTACTACTCCGATTACTATTACCACAGCTACCACCGCCTGCCGGAGGGACAAGAGGAAAGCGTTGAGGCAACAAGTGTGTGATTGTGCGCGCCCTATGTGGCTTTCGGTTGCGTCTGGCTCGTCCGTGACAGTGGGGAGACGGGACGTGGACGGGTGCGGAACGGTCCAGGCGGGATACCTGCCCCGACGGGGTGGCAGCGGGTCCATCCGTGCTGATCACTGGGCTTCGCGACAGCAGACGCTGGCGGGATCGCTCCCGGCGCAATGTGCCAGAGGTTTCAGGCGAGGAGCAGGACGAGTGGCGAACGGTCTCCCGAACTGGGGTTGCCGGGGCCTCGTGCCTACTTCCAGGTGTTGGTAGATGGGTGATTTTGGTGCCATCGTAACGTTTCTGGTGTTGGTCTATATCCGACCTCAGGAATGGGTGAGTGGGTTCGAGTCACTGCGCCCAGTCCGGCTGGCGATGATTTGGGCTCTGCTTGCGATGGTGGCCCGGGTACGACCGCGAGCCATCGAGTGGCGCGACCTCCTGCGCACGCCGCACGACTACGTAATGTGGCTGTTCTTCCTCTGGGTGGCCTTCGCTACACCTCCCATGTGGGGTACGTTCAACGCCAACAGAGCGCTGTTGGTTTTCTACCTGGCGACAGTCAATATCCTCACGGACTACCGCCGGATCGAGACCTTCCTGTGGTGGTGGATCGCGATGATTCTGGTTGTGTCCGCCCTGGGTGTTGGCGTGGAGTATGGCTTTGACCCCACGCATGCGAAGGACATCATGGATTACCAGATGAAGGGGCGTCTTGTCCTGGGTATGTCCATTTTCAACAATCCCAACGCATTGGGGCATGCCATCGCGCCGTTGGCGCCAATGCTCTACTACATCATGGTCTGGCGCCGGCCCTTCACTTGTCGAGTCCTGGCCTTTGCCCTGTTGCCGTTGCCCGCCTTCTGCGTCTACTTGACAGAATCCAAGGGGGCCTACATATCCTCCGCCTTCGCCCTGGCGGGAGGCCTGATCTTTGGGCGGCCGAAGATTGTCCAGATCATCATGGTGATCCTGGCCGTGAACGTCGGGGGCACGCTGCTCTACTCTTTGCCCAGGATGGGGGTGATGCGGTCCGGTAAGGCGAGTGCGGCAGAGGGAGGAATCGCGGGACGCATCTTTGCCTTCCGCTACGCCTGGGATGTATACCAGCGTGGTGGCAGGGGGCTCGGCAAGGACCGCTTCCTGCCTTCCATCCAGAGCGAGCGCAAGTGGCGCAAGTCCGCGCACAGCGCCTTTGTCGAGATCGGAGCCGAGCTTGGCCCTACCGGGCTCTTCCTGTATCTGTCGATTCTCTACATGTCCATCAAGACTCTGTGCCTCGCACGATGCGGCAGCGTTCAGGAGGAGCGGATACGGCGAGCGATGATGGGCGCCCTGCTGGCGTTCTGCATGTCCGGGTGGCTGGTGACGTTCACCTACCGCGCGCATTTCTTCTTCCAGGCTGGCATCGTCGCTGCCTTCCATCGCCTCTTGCTCAGGAAGGGGCGTGGCGAGGAGGATCCTGCCGTTGCCAGGGATGGGGTACAGACCATGATCGGCTACTGCGAGCCTCCCTCCCCGACTCCTCTCTACTGCGCCCCCCGGAAGAGTCGCTTCGCCAAACGGAGTAGCTATGCGGCGATGGTCACCGAGGTGCCAGCAGTGTCGCCAGGAGTCCGGAAGGACTGGAACCGAGTTGGCGTCTTCGATGTCGTGGCCATGCTGGCTGTCCACAAGGCCGTGCTTATGTTCTGGTGGTGGATCATCACCCACATATAGTCCACTGCATCCTGTCTGGCGGGTATGGGGGAGTCGGGCGTCGCCCTGCGTTCGCAGTCCATGCTGGCAGATGGGACAGCTCCATCCCCTTGCATCCATGCCGAGCGGGTAGGGGCGGCAACACGCAATTCGACCTGCGACAAGGAGAACACCGTGAGCGACCAGAAACTGATCCGGATCGATGAGAGCATGCTCGAGGGGGCCATTTCCTGTGAGGCTGGCGATGGCTGGATCCGTCCCTGGCGGTTGCCGTTCGAGCAGCGCTCGCTTTTTCCACCCGAAGATGGCATTCAGGCTCGCGCGATGATGGCGGCTGGCGTGCGTCTGCGCTTCGCCACGGACTCCTCCTGCTTGGCCCTCCATCTCGTCCCGCAGGCCGGTGCCCGGTGCTTTGACCTGACTGTGGGCGGCGAGATCCTCCAGACGGTCACTGCCGAAGCCAGTGCCGGGACTGTGGAGTTCCGTGATTTGCCGGATGGCGAACAGATCTACGAGCTCTGGCTGCCAACCAATGCCACCGTCGAGCTGTGCGCCCTGGCCCTCGCGGCCATGGCAAGCTTCCGAGTGCCTAGTGACCCTCGCCTGAAGTGGATCACCTACGGCAGCTCGATCAGCCACTGCGGCGGGGCCACGAGTCCGGCCCGCGCCTGGCCCGCCACCGCCGCCCGCGCCCGCAGTCTGAATCTCACCTGCCTAGGCTACGGGGGCCAATGCCACATCGATGGCATGGTGGGGCTGATGATCCGGGATCAGCCCGCCGACCTTATCAGCCTCAAGCTGGGGATCAATGTTCAGGGCAGCCTCGGTCTGCGGGCCTACAAGCCTGCCATCATCGCCATGGTCCAGATCATCCGCGAGAAGCACCGGACCACCCCCATCATCCTCGTGTCTCCCATCATCTCCCCGCCTCGGGAAGACACTCCGGGCGGCTTGGGCCTCTCCCTGAACAGGATGCGCGCGGAGATGGAGGATGCGTGGAACCGGCTTGTGGCGGCGGGCGATCAGAACCTGTATTATGTGCATGGACACAAGCTCTTCGGTGAGGACTTGGTTGCCGACTATCTGCCGGACGATCTCCATCCCAATGGCCCCGGCTACGAGATCATGGGGGTGAATGCCGCCGAGCAAGCTCTGGACTTGGTGCTCACCAACTAGTCTGGATCAGCGTTCCCTGCGGAGGACACCACCATGTTGCGGTCACGACTCTTCCAGATCTCCTTCGCCTTGCTGCTCGCCCATGCCTCGTCGGGTGCGCCCATTCTCGTGGAGGGCTTCGAGGCCCTGGCTCCCGGCTGGAAGAAGGGCGTCGGCGGCAAGGGTTCGGTCACTATCGTCCCCGGCGAGGTCAAGGGGAACTGCCTCCGAATCGAGGCCCGCGGCAAGCTCACGTCCTATTACACCACCATGCTTCCGTTGGCGGCGGTGAAGGGCAAGCGGGTGATCGTCCGCGCCAAGGTCAAGCTCGACAACGTGGTGCGCGGTGACAAGGTCTACTGCGAAGCCAAGCTCCACGCCCTGATCCGTTTCCAGGACAAGAAGCAGGCTCCGCGCAACGTCGCCACGCGTTTCCGGGGTACTGCTGATTGGCACGACCAGATCATGATCGTCGAGGTCCCGGATGACGCCGTGAGCGTGCAGCTCGACCTGGGCATCCAGAGCGGCGATGGGGTTGTCTACTACGACAGTCTCGTTGTCGATGATGGAGTCAAGGACCAGATCTGTGTCAATCTCGAGAACGTTACCAACACCTGTCGCCAGGACATCAGCCAGAAACGTGGTTACGGCGGCTTTCTGGATGCGGGGGACATGGATCTCCGCGCCTTCCCGGGAGGCGATGTCAAGTTCGGCGGCGTGGACTTCTACGTCATGGCCGACAGCGAGGCCTATGGTCGCTCCTGTATCGTTCTGGCTGGGAGGGAGCGCCCGGAGTTACCGGCCAGGACTCTGGCGGTCGCTCCTGTCAAGGCCAAAGCCAAGGGCCTGTTTCTGCTTCACACCGCCGCTTGGTCCGACCCCGCGAGCAAGCGCGCGTGCCTCTTCGTGGATGTGACCTATGGCGACGGCAGAACCCACACCATCACCGTTCGTGAAGGCGTTGACGTGGGGCGCTTTGATGTCCCGGCCGATGCCCCCAACTGGCAACTGGGGTGGACCGGGAAACGCGGCCAGGGCAAGCTGGGCGTCGGCGTCAGCCAATGGCCTCTGCCCCATCCGGATGCGCAAATTGCCCATCTTAGGTTCCGGAGCCCCGGTGACGCGGCGGTCCCCGTGGTCCTCGCCGTCAGCCTCGATCCCGTCAAGAAGCCCTCGACCAAGAAGGGGGCCAAGTAGGCCCAAGGAGTTCGACCGCATGGATATCGTGCTGAGCGCGGCGGAAGCGCGCGTGTTGGGGTGCATGCTTGAGAAAGAGATCACCACTCCCGACTACTATCCCTTGACCCTGAACGCCCTGACCAGCGCTTGCAGCCAGAGGAGCAACCGCCACCCGGTGGTCGGCTACGATGACAAGACGGTCCTGCGCGCCTTGGACCAATTGCGGGAGAAGAAGCTCTCCATCCTGCATCATGTGGCGGGGGGGCGGGTTCCCAAGTACGAACATCGGCTCGCCGAGCAGTTCGAGTTCACCGAGGAGCAACGCGGGCTCATTTGCGTGCTTCTGCTGCGAGGCGCTCAAACCGCCGGTGAACTCAAGGGCCGCACGAGCCGCCTCTGCTCCTTCTCGTCGCCCGGCGAGGTCGAGAAGGTCCTGGGCAGCTTGGTTGGGCACGAGAAGGGCCCGTTTGTCGTGCAACTCCCCGTCCAGCCAGGCAGTCGCGAGCCCCGCTACATGCACCTGTTCGAGGGCATGCCCGAACGCTGCGACCCGGTCGATATGCCCGCGCCTGTCGAGAGCGCCCGGCTCGAGCTGGAGGCGGAGGAAGGGCGTCTGATTGCCATGGAGACCGCCATCGAGGACCTAAAGCGGGAACTGGCCGAGGTCCGCGCCGAGCTGCAGTTGTTCCGCGAGCAGTTCGAGTGATCGCGAACACCCCGGAGATACGTGACACTGCCCGTCGTCTTCAGGAGGCACCCTATGCATCGGATCGCTGCTGTTGCCGTCGCCCTCTCCCTTGTCCCCGGGCTTGGTTCCGGAGCTGAGATGATTGCGTCGTGGGATTCAGCGGATCTGGGTGCGTGGCGGACGCGAGGGCAGGCGGAGTTCGCCAAGCCTGCAGGTGAGGGACGGACGGGGAAGCGCTGCCTTGAGATCCAGGTCGGCCCCGGCGGCAAACCGAACTACCCGCAGTTCTACCGGGACTTCCGGGCGGGGATTGCTGCTGGCGACCGCTTCCGTGTCAAGGTGGACGTGCGAGGAGAGGGCGTGTCGCAGGATCCGGGGGCGTACCTGGCCCTGGAGTTTCTGCAGGGGGGCAGACGGGTTGGGATCGCCCACAGCCAGACGGGCAAGGCCAACGGAGCCAAGGGGTGGGAAACACTGAACGTGCCCAACGCGACCTTCCCCCGGGGGGCCACCACCATGCGTGTCTCGCTGATCCTCCATGCCCAAGGCACGGCGTGGTTCGACAACGTGCGGGTGGAGCGCATCGGCCGTGGCATTCAGCCGTTTGCGGGCGGCCAACGGACCGTGCGGGTGTCGCCGCAGGACGTGATCCATTCCCGCTTTGGCGGGGTGGGGTACCATGTGTTCTACCATTGCCACGAAACCACGCCCGCACATCTGAATGAGGTCATCCTGAAACGCTGGCGGGAACTCAATCCATCCTTTGCGCGGGTTACCCACAGTTGGTCCTGGGATGAGGCCAAGATGGCCTACGTGGCGGAGCAGATGAAGGTCTGGAGGCGCACCGGAACAGAGGTCTACCTGACCACGTGGGGGCCACCGGATTGCCCCACGGAAGCGAGCCGCCAGGCCTATGCCAAGCGGGTTGCGGACATGCTGGAGTACTTCGTGGTCGAACAAGGCTGCACCAATCTGAAGACCTTCTGCCTCACCAATGAGCTGTCTCTCAAGAGCTGGGGCAGCTTGCGGAGCGATCTGCCCAAGTTCCGCGCCTACCATCAGGCCTTCGCAGACGAGTTCTCGGCCCGCAAACTGCCGGTTGGGCTACTGGCCACGGATGCCGCGCCCAGCGCCAGTTGGCACACCATCGAGTGGGCGGCCAGGAACATGGACGACATCACCGCCGTCTACGGAGGGCACCACTACATCAACGAATACGCCCTTGCGGATGCCAACTTCCAGCCCTGGTTCCGCCAGCGGCTGGACTGGGCGACGGGGATTGCGCGTGCCAAGGGAAAGGACTTCATCATCGGCGAGTTCGGCGCCAAGCAGGCCCGGAACACGGTGAAGGGGAAGCGCAACGACGCCTGCATCTACTGGGGGACGGAGGAAGAGCCGTTCGTCGCCATCCAGCTTGCCGAGGCAGTCATCGCGGCGCTGAATGCCGGCGTCTATGCCCTGGGAAACTGGACCTTCGCCGACTTCCCGGACGAGTACCGGAGCAACTACCAAAACAAGTGGGGGCTTTTCAAGTGGGCCGGCACGGACTACTCCACCCGCCCTCACTATTATTCCTATGGCTTGCTCACCAAGTATCTGCGCGGGCCCGGAAGGGTTCTGCGTGTCGCCTCAAACGATCCTCTTGTGCGAGTGGCTGCTCTGGCTCGGGAGAGCGATGGAGCATTGACGGTTGTGCTGGTGAACCGGAACCCCGAACAGGTCCGCATCGAGCTGGATCTGGGTCGGCAACCAGGTCGGCCACTGCGGCGCTATGTCTACGATCCGCACCGGCCACCCCACCATCCCTTCGGCGATCTGCCCGAGCCGGACGCCCTGGCCGCTGCAGATGGCCCCCGCCTCGAAGTGGCGCTGCCGGCAATGAGCCAGATCCTGTTGACCAGTGCCTACGAGAGCGAGTTGCCGCCGGTCGTCGTTGGGGTGTCTGTGGCCCCGTCTGCCAAGGGCGCGCGCGTCTCCTGGCACCCGGTGGATGCGGCGGATCTGTGCTACTACCGAGTGTATCGCGCGCAGGGGGCCGCCTGGAAGCAGGTCGGCTCCACCATCGCCACCAGTCTCCGGGACCCGGATGGTGCCCTCGACGACCGCTACCGAGTGGTGGCGGTGGACCAGTCTGGGAACGCCAGCAAGTAGCAGACGCCAGCGGTTGGCAACCCGGAATGCACCAGAGCGTGGCGTGATCAGGGGAACTGGGGAAGCAGGTCTTGGGAGGCGGCCAGCAGTTCGTCGAGCATCGCCTCGGCGTGCTCGGGCAGGATGGCCATCTCGTCGAGCAGCATGGCTTCCAGGGCGAGCGACCTGCTGCCCTGCACCCCCGCGTCGGCAACCAGTTCATGCCAGACAAACCGCTTCTCGAGAATGCCTTTGAGTGCCAGGGGCGCCTCGCCCATGTGTAGGCCGCGAATGCCGCACGAATCGGTCACTGCTTCCACTTCGACTTCGGCATGGGCGGGCAGATTGGGGATGCAGCCCTGATTGGCCAGATTGGCGATGCAGAGCTGTCTCCGGCCCGTGGCAATGGCCCCGATCACAGCGGCGATGCCTTCCCCGGTCAGGGGGTCGGAAGGCCCGTTGGGAAGCGATGTGGCGTCGAGCAACTTCTGGTATTCGCCGAAGAACTGGGCCCGCACTTCGGGGGAAGGCTCGCCCTTGGGCACCGAGGCGCCATCCACGGGGAAGTGCTCCTTGGCGTCCGCCGCCAAGGCGTAAGGCAGGGCGTCCACGCCATTCTTCACCTGAGCTAGGAAGGGGTAGAACTCGATGATGTGGTCGTCCGGCGCATAGAGGATGCGGTGGCCATGGATGGCCGACAGCCTGTGGCTCATCTGCTGTCCTGCGGGGACGTCTCGTTCGCGGACCCGGCGCCAGAGCTCGGGATACAGATCCTGCCCCAGATGCGCGACCCGGGTCAGCCAGTAGTAGTGGTTGGTGCCAATCCAGAGGCAGTCGAGCTGGTCCGGCTTCCGGTCGAGGATGCCGGCAATCTCCATGATGCCCCCCTGCACGCCGTGGCAGACACCGACCACCTGGATGTCGGTGTATTTGCGCATGGCGCGACAGAGCACGGCCATGGGGTTCGAATGGTTGAAGAGCATGGCCTGCGGGCAGCGCTTCTCCATCTCGCGGCAGATCTCGATATAGGCGGGAATGGCCCGGAAGGCCATCATCATTGCGCCGGGGCCACAGGTGTCGGCGATAATCTGTTGAACCCCGTACTTGGCCCCGATCCGGACATCTTCCAGGTGGTGATGGGACATGTAGACGCGCGGTGTGATGCCCGCCCCGCTGCCCCCGATGGAGGAGATGGCGTAGTCAGCCCCGTCCACGGCATCGGCGAGTTCCCGGGCCGCGCGGACCCGGAAGCCGGTACCCGCCTCGGCGGCGAGTCGCTGCCCCATCCTGGCCACGCGCTCGGACTTCTCGTGGACCAAGTCGTACAGGACGATCTCCGACCCGCTCAGATCCTGGCTCATCAGAAGATCCGCGATCGCCCGTCGGAAATACAGGCTCCCGGCCCCGAGACACACGATTTTGCGTTCTGGCATGGCTGCGTTCCTCCGGTTGGTTGGTCGCCAATACTCTGCCGTCATTGCTGTCGAGGGGCAAGTGGTGCGGTATAGTCTTGCCGGCCGTAGGACAATATGGGAGCTTGACCGATATGCGTAGCGCGGAACTCGATGCTTTGATCGATGAAGTCGGAGTGGTCGCCGCCTCGGCGCAACGGTATGTGGCGGGGGTGCTGTTCACCTATCGGTGTACGATCGCCTGCCGGCATTGCTGCTTTGGGTGTCGGACCGACCTGCCGGAAGCGGTCATGTCGCCCCGCCAGCTGGCCGACGTCTTGGCGATGCTGCACGAGACGGGGCGAGTGGTCCATGTCGCTGGTGGCGAGGCCATGATGTACTGGGACAATCTGTCCGAAGGCATCCGCTTGGCCCATGGGGAGGGAAACGCGCCCTACTTCATCGAGACCAACTGCAGTTTCGCCACGGATGATTCCACCACCGAGAAGCGCTTGAGCTTCCTTGCCGCACATGGGATGCGGGGCATCCTCGCCTCGGCCGATCCCTACCATCAGGAGACGGTGCCACCCGAACGCTTCCTACGGGTCAGGGAAGCCACCTGCCGCATCTTTGGCGAAGCGAACTTCTACGGCAATCGTGCCGCCGCCGAGGAGATCATGGCCTTGCCTGAGATTACTGCGGACGAGGACCGGCTGCGCGAGCATGTCCGGGCGCATCCTCCGGTCATGGTGGGTACGTCTCGCCGCCGACTCGCCCAGTACCTCGACCGATTCGGCCCCGACGACCCCAATCTGCCCATGGCTGGTTGGCGGCTCCAACTCGGTCTGCCTGGCTGCTTGGAGCAGTTCCGAGCCGATGGCATCTGGGAGATCCATGTGGACCCCTATGGCAACATCCAGACGAACTGCGGCATCATTCTCGGCACGACCGATACCATTCGTCCCGCCCAGTTGTTGGCCGGCGCAGTTGAGCACGTCAATCCCTTCGTGGAATGCCTCTGTGCCGACGGGCCTTTGGGGCTTGCACTGCTCGCCCGCGACGAGTATGGGTTTGAGCTCCCCGCCACTGTCACCCAAGGCTGCGACCTCTGTTTCCTCGCCCGCCAACACCTCCGCCAGAGCCATCCCGAGATCTTCGGTCCGGCCGAAGTGTACGGGTAGAGTAGACGACAAGCCAGTCACATGCTTGTCGGCGACCGCATGCACTGTGGCCCGGAACCGTGTATGTTCCCAGTATGACGGAGACCACTGGCCAACCTTCTCCCGACCGTGCCGCGGACATGCCTGAAGAGGGACTGCAAGAGCTGG
>JABGQJ010001299.1 GCA_018648945.1 Victivallales bacterium | reverse complement strand
ACTGCCCGCGGCACCTTCGATTCCCGCGCCAAGGATGCCCTGAAGGCCTACGGCGACTGGCTGGACGTGAATGGGCGCTCCGTCTACGGCTGCTCGATGAGCGAGTTCGACGCGCCGGAGGGGTGTCGCTTCACCCAGAACGGCAAGCGGCTCTACCTGCACATCTACAACTGGCCCTTCAAGCACCTGCACCTGGATGGCTTGGCGGGCAAGGTCGCCTACGCCCAATTCCTCCACGATGCCAGCGAGATGCACTTCAAGGAGCATGGCAGCGCCGTCCATTCGGCCCTGGAGGAGAAGTGCGAGGAAAGCGTGCTGACCCTCGATATCCCCGTGCTGAAACCCAATGTCACCGTCCCGGTGATCGAGCTGTTCCTGAAGTAGGCCACAGCCCCGAACTGAACCTGGGCCGCGGGGCGGGAAACCACCCGCGCGGCCGTGGGATACGCAAAGAAGCCGCTGGAAGCCGGTGCTCCCGGCCTTCGCCTGTTCCTCTTGGCTACAGGTGGCGAGCGCTCCACAACACGCCTCGCCGGACAGCTTCCCCGAAGACGGGGTTCGACCAGGCCGTGTTGTCATGCCCCGGCTGGAAGCAGAAGACGCGGGACTGGCCGTGCATGCGCGTCCAGGCGAGGGCCTCCATGCTCTTGGGGTGGTCGGTGGTCATCAGCACATCGCACTCGCCCGCAGGCAGTGATGAGTTGATCATGTATACCTCGTCGGTCAGTTCCCAGTCGTCGAGCCCCTCGGTGATGGGATGGTGTTTGTTCACCACCTGTACCGAGACCTCCTCGTTGGGGGCGAAGCCGAAGCCACCGCGATCCGGCAGAGCGCAGAGGTCGGGCCAGCCCTGCCAACCGCGATAGGCCAGAATGCCGTGATGCAGAACCACGATCCCCTGCTTGGTCGAGCCAAGGTGCTCCAGAGCGGCTTTGGGGTGCCCGGCGAACCACGGCGCATCGTCCTCCTCAGGCTCTCCGGCTGGCATGAAGAAGAAGACGACGGCCGCATAGCTGTCGCGGACCTCATCGGAGGCGGCGGTGAAATCATCAATGTTCTGGATGACGGCGTTGATCCCGGGCATGGCCTTCCAGAAGGCGTCAAAGGCCTGGACTTCGTAGGGGTGCCCGCCGGTCACGACGGCAATCTCGATGGGACAGGTCATGGCCTTCACTCCTTACTGTGGCTGGGGACTGGAGCATACGGAAGCATAGGGCCCGGCAGTGACGCTCGTGGTACCTTCCTCTCCCTTGGCCATGCGCGCAAGCAGCTGGACCGCCGGCGGCTCAGAGCTGTTTCGTTCTGAGCGCCGAACAGAGTGCTGTTGCTCAGGGCTTTGGCCACCGCCGAGCTCGCCTCGGCGGAGCCATGATTGAGAGCTGACCAGGCGGGGACACGGGAAGCTCCCCCCCTCCCC
>JABGQJ010001298.1 GCA_018648945.1 Victivallales bacterium | reverse complement strand
GGCTCCTTTTCTCGCGCGCGCGCAAAGAACACGGGTTTCTGCGCAGAATCCGACCTTTGTGGATACCCTCTAGCTCATCATCTGGCCATCGGGGCTGTTGCGCGGCAGGTTCATCTTCTCGACCAGAAGGACCAGGATGCGATTCACCGGCGAATGACAGGGAAGAGCGGCCACAATCTTCTTGTTCCCGGTCGCGTCCCAGATCTCTACGTTCACGCTCTCTTCATGGATGGGCATGTTGCTCGTTCCCGTTGGCCTTGGTTCAAGTCCGCGAGTCCAGTCTACTGTCTCGCCAGCGCCAGATCCCAGCTACCGATCAGTTCCGGCTCCAGCATGAACAGCCGGTTGCGATGCTCAACGACAATCTTCGTGACGGTCATCGTGTGCTTCTTCCGCACGAGAAGGACCAGAATGACGACCAGGACATTGATGAGTAGGAAGGCGAAAGACAAGGCGCTTGGGTAGCTGGTGATGCGGAGATCGACATCCACGGCGTGTACGCCGGGAAGAACTTCTCTGGCCGGATGCACCTTCCGGATGGCGACCGCACGGGCCTCCGAACCGGGGCCGCGCTTGATGTATTTCCGCCAGTAGTTCCCGAACGTGCCAAGCGTGTCTATGGGGGGGGAGCTCTCATGGGAGGGGATCTTCCCCATGTCCACGTCTCGGGTGTCCCCCGGCGCGCGAGACTGAGGAACGGTTGCCAAGTAGGCGCGCTTCTCGCGTCCAAGGGGGAGAACGGCCTTCATGTAGCGCGTGACGAACGTGCGAGGGTCGCGGGCCATGGCCATGTTCCTGGACCCGAAGTCGTGCGAGAAGGACACAAGGAAGCACAGGGCGCTGAAGAACCCGACCAGCCCCGAACAGACCGCGACGGAGGTGCCCGCATCGCTGTCCAGCGCCACGCCGATCACAAGACCGGCCGTGCAGATAGCCGTGAGGACGCCAGTGACCGTGGTCGAGGTCGTCAACAGCGCCGAGCCCGTCGCCAGTTCCTGCTGGTAGGCGCCGGACCCCATGTGTTCGTCGAGCTTCCGCCTCATTTCGTCCAGCGACACGGCCACATCCGCCGGGCGCATCTGCCCGGCGAGATCAGCCCCGCACAGCGGGCACGCAAGAACGCCAGCGGGAACCCACTCCGCACATTCGGGGCATTCCTGTCTCTCCTCGCTCTGCATCGAAAGTCTCCAGCCAAGTGTCTGTATTGAAGGTTCCGGACGGATGCCAAGAAGCGGCTTCAGGACGGACAGTCGGACTGCAAAGCGGACAACACATTCTGACAGAATGGTTTGGATCCGAAACCCCGGACCGCGAACTGCCCCATGCCCATCGTATTATAGAGCTTCGGGTCCTCCCCGCAACCTATGGCCACCATATTCGGCTTGGACCAAGCCGCCGTGGTCAGGACGAACAGCGCA
>JABGQJ010001297.1 GCA_018648945.1 Victivallales bacterium | reverse complement strand
AATGAACATCCCCCCGTGGCGCCAGCGTCCGCCACCCTCCAGGAACGAGAGAATGCTCCGCTGCAAACTGGTGTCGCGGCGGGCGGTGGCGGGATCGATGGCCCCGCGCTCCAGGAAGACGAACCAGAGCCCGTCAAAGCCCGAGGCGGAACGGGGTTCGAGGTAGAGTTCGCGCAGGAAGTAGTTCAGGTTCGCGTCCTCGGGCAGAATCTCCTCCAGAAGATTGCTGAAGATCCAGGACGCACAGGTCACCGCCCGCACATTCTCCTCGGGGCAGTAGGTGCGGAAGAACTCGCGGGCCTCCAGGAGAGACTCGCGGCAGGCCTCCGGGGTCATCTTGCCACCGGCGGGGATGTGCATCTGGAGAACCGGATCGTCCTTCTGCAGGACGCACTCCCAATCGGCCAGGGAGAGCGTCACTTGCTTATCGACCCCCATACCCCGTGGATCGAGCACATAGCCAGCTGCCTGGGTATCGTCCATGCTGAAGGTAGTGGTCCAGCCTTCACCATCGCGATACCGCTCCGGATTGCTGTGGATGTAACCCGCCGCATCGAAGCGGATGCCCGGCGCGGCCAGGGCAACCACGGCCTGTGACTCGCGATTGCGGAAGACCGTGTAGTTCTGCGGCGTGGGATCGAGCCAATACTCCAGGCGGCCAAGCCGCACGTAGCGGCGCTCGGTATAGTGGCGCAGCCAGCCGAACGAGCCCTCGTATACACCCGGTCGCCCCTCGTTGCCGTAGCGATAGGCATCATCGCAGTAGTGCCGGACCTGCTGGCAGGTGTGCCTGGCGGCCTCTTCCGGGAACCCCAGTCGGGCGTAGTTGGCGTACAGATGCGGCACCATGCCGATGGCGGCGAGCAGACGGAACACACCCCGGTCTTCGCCAAGCACCGCCTCCAACTCCGGCCAACCAGCCGCAGGTTGCCGCTCCGGCGCCAGGAACGTGCGCCAGTAGAGATGCCAGAAGAGCCGGCAGAGGGGCTCGTTGTCCCGGATGGCTTCGACCGTCCGGGCAAGCACCGGATCGATGCTGTCGTCGAACGAACAGATCTCGCGCCAAGCCCGCCAGTTGGCGTCCACCAACGGTGCTGGGGTGTCGCTTGGGAAGACAGCTTGAGATTCGTCCCAGGATTGGGCCACATTGCCCGTGTCCGGGGCTTCACCGAGGGCTTGCAGAACTTCGTTGGCGGTCATGTTTCGTTCCTGGCTGTACCGTTTGCTCCGTGGACCGGAGAACGCTACACGCCCGATCCCCTTCGCGCCACATGATGCGGAGAATCGACCGCAATGCCTCAGCCACAGGTGGGGTTGGAGAACGGGGCCAGCCCCGCACCCCGCCGGGGAGACTCGTCTCCCCGGGCCCCACGTGAGTGCGTTGGAGAGCGGAGTGCCGCTCCCCAACGCAACCGCCGCCGCTGGCGCGCCG
>JABGQJ010001296.1 GCA_018648945.1 Victivallales bacterium | reverse complement strand
AGTAGTCTGTAGCAGTTGCACTCATCGCCAGAGCGCCGATCCAGACAACGGCACAGGTAATCGATTTCATGGTTCACCCCAGTTGCGGAGACGTGCGAGAGGACTCTACCACCATTCCCCAGAGATGCGTGCCGCCGCCTGCGACGCAGCCAAAGCCGTGGTACAGTGGCAAGGCGATTGATCACGAGGACCGCAGCTACTCCCAGCGAGGATTGCCGAGCATGCAGTTTGCCACCAGCGAAGCACTATCCCAGCCCACCTACGGCGTCATTTGTGTCCCGAACGTGAACGTCGCCCTTCGCGACGGCACGCTCCTGGCCACCGACCTCTACTTCCCGGCAGAGGGAGCGGACCGGGCAGTTGGCACGTTCCCCGCCCTCCTCATCCGCACGCCCTATGACAAGACCGGCAGCCGGGGCTCAGGGGAGTTCTTCGCTCGACGCGGCTATGTCTTCGCCGCCCAGGATGTCCGGGGGCGCTTCGCCTCGGAAGGCGACTTCTACGGGTTCAAGAACGAGGGCCCAGACGGCTACGACACGGTCGAGTGGCTGGTCCAGCAGTCTTGGTCCGATGGCAAAGTGGGGACCTTCGGAGCGTCCTACTGCGCAGCCGTGCAGAGCGCATTGGCCGCACTCAACCCGCCTCATCTTGAAGCCATGGTCGTCCGGTTCGGGCCATCGAGCTACTACCACAGTTCCATGCGGCACAATGGCGCATTGGAGCAACGCTTCCTGGTCTACGCCTTCTCCATGGCTGCCAGCAGCCGGGAGGCACGCGCCAATCCCGCGCTGGCAAAAGTGTTCAACGAAGCCTGCACGCATGTGTGGGAGTACCTCAAGCAAGGCCCTATCCGCAAGGGCACGACTCCGCTCAGCCTGCTCCCCGTCTACGAGCAGTGGGCGCTGGACCTTCAGGAACACACGTGCTACGACGAACACTGGCAAGCCCCCGGTTGGGGCGGGCGCCCCTACTACGACCAGCGCGCCGATGTTCCCACCCTCTTCGTCGGCGGCTGGTACGACACCTACACGCGCAGCACCGCCGAGAACTACCTTGCCCTGCGGGACCGCCTCAAGAGCCCGGTCCACATGCTCATTGGGCCCTGGACCCATGGCGGAGTCGGCGTGCCGGAAGCGGGGGACATTTCCTTCCCGCCGGATGGTGGCTGCCGCTATGAACCCGAGGTGATTCTGCCGTGGTTCGACCAATGGCTCAAGGGCGCAGACATGGGTCTGGCGGACGCGCCGCCGGTGCGCTACTATCTCATGGGCAACCGCGCGGTCGGCCAGCCGGGTGCCAAGATTCCCTTCGGCACGGGCTGGCGCGAAGCTCCCACCTGGCCCCCGCCCAAAACACAGGCCACGCCCTTCTACTTCCACCCAGACGGCTCGCTCGCCACCGATGTACCGGGAGCCTTGGCTGCTGCCACGACCTTCCTCTTCGATCCCAACAAC